>JAMPAE010000142.1 GCA_023667385.1 Ruminococcus sp. | reverse complement strand
CGTCAATGTGAAGCCAGTCTGCACCGCACTTTTTCATGTTTTCAAATTCTTCCCCCATGCGTGAATAATCACATGAAAGGATTGACGGAGAAATTTTAATCATATCGTCTACACCTCAAAAAATAAAATCTAATTCATTATACTGCTTTTTGCCTCAAAAATCAAGCAGAACAAACACGATGCGGATGGCGGAATAACAACGAAAGCAGCAGTGAGCTTTGATTGCATCATCTGCTGCTTTTTTGTTATTATTGTTGTTTATCAGCCGCCGAGTGTGATCATTGTGTCAAGGCAGCGCTTTGCCTTTGTCATCACTTCATCGGAAAGCATGATTTCCTCGCCGCCTGTTCCTTTGACGCAGTTGTAAACATCACCGAGGGTTGTCAGCTTCATGTTGTGGCAAACGCAGTCTTTTGAAAGCGGATAAAACTTTTTATCCGGACATTCAAACTGAAGATGCTGAATGATGCTGTTTTCCGTGCCGATGATAAATTCGGTTTTGTCGCTCTTTTTTGCAAATTCCATGATGCCGGTTGTGCTGCCTGCGTAATCAGCCATTTGGGTGACCTCAGGCTTACATTCGGGGTGAACAAGCAGCAGTGCATCGGGGTGAAGCTGTTTTGCTTTTTCAACATCACTTTTGCTGATTCTGACGTGAGTGGGGCAACCGCCGTGAACAAGCTTGATGTTCTTTTCAGGTACCTGTGAAGCAACCCATGAGCCAAGGTTGCAGTCAGGAATAAAAAGGATGTTTTTGTTTTTAATGTTTTTGATGATTTTAACAGCCGATGAGGATGTCACACAAACATCGCAAACCGTTTTTGTTTCTGATGTTGTGTTGACATATGCCGCAACAGTGTAATCCGGGTACATCTTTTTCAGTTGAGTGATTGCCTGAGCGTCCATTTGGTCAGCCATTGGACAGCCTGCCTGCGAATTCGAAAGCAGAACCTTTTTTTCAGGTGAAAGTATCTTCACCGTTTCTGCCATGAAACGAACGCCGCACATCAAAACTGTTTTGCAGCTTGATTTTGCCGCCTGCAAACTCAGTCCATAAGAATCACCGACATAATCGGCAACCTCCCATATGTCATGGCTTTGATAAGCATGAACCAGGATACATATATCATTTTCTTTTTTTAAACGCAAAATTTCGTCTTGCAACTCCCTTGTTGTAGGCATTTTCAACATCTCCGCTTCGCAAAATTTATAGGTATTATACAAAAATGCCCCCTGATTGTCAAGATAGATTGTAAATAAAATTCTTGTCACCTGTCTTGTCAGCTGTCAAAACTTGTGTTATAATGTTCCTCAATGTGCTGAAAGCGATTTTGCAAGTTTGCACACTTTCAGCACATACTAAAAAAATATTTTATAAGAATAAGACGGAAAGGTACGGCGCAAATTTTGTGCCGCAGGCTGATAATCATGAAGACTGATATACTGATTGCGGGCAGCGGTTGCTCGGGTCTTTACTGTGCCTTGAATTTGCCGAAAGATAAAAACATACTTCTTGTGACAAAATCCGACCTTGAAAGCAGCGATTCTTTCCTCGCTCAGGGCGGTATGTGTATGCTCAAAAGCGAGGATGATTATGAAAGCTATTTTGAGGATACGATGAAAGCAGGTCATTATGAAAACGACAGGAAAAGTGTTGACATAATGATTCGTTCATCGAGAAATGTTGTCAGGGATTTGCTGGCATTCGGCGTTGATTTCAGGCGTGATGAAAACGGTGAGCTTGCGTTCACCCGTGAGGGCGCTCATTCAGCAAAGCGCATTCTTTTTCATGCGGATATTACAGGTAAGGAGATCACATCCAAGCTTCTCGCTCAGGTTAAAACTTTGCCGAACGTTACTTTGCTTGAAAACACAACTCTGCTTGACATCATCTGCAATGAAAATACTTGCTGCGGTGCTGTTGTCAAAACTGCCGATGGCAAGCTTGAACCTGTTTTTGCCGATTACACAATTCTTGCAACGGGCGGCATCGGCGGACTTTACAGACACTCAACAAACTTCCGCCATCTGACCGGTGATGCTGTTGCAATGGCAATCAGGCACGGTGTTGAGCTCAAAGACACCGACTATATTCAAATTCATCCCACAACTCTTTACACTGAAAAGGCGGAGGATAGGAGCTTTTTGATTTCTGAATCCGTCAGGGGAGAGGGTGCAAAGCTTTATGATAAAAACATGAACCGCTTTGTTAATGAGCTTTTGCCGAGAGACAAGCTGACTGAGGCAATTCTTGCTCAAATGGAAAAGGACGGCACCGATTTTGTTTGGGAAGATTTGCGCACAATTCCTCAGGATGAGCTTATGCTTCACTTCCCGAACATTGTTGAGCATTGCTGTGAAATGGGCTATGATGTCACAAAGCAGTGCATTCCGGTTGTTCCTGCCCAACATTATTTTATGGGCGGAATCAAAGTTAACTATGAAAGCAAAACATCAATGGAACATCTTTATGCTGTTGGTGAAACTGCGTGCAACGGTGTTCACGGAAAAAACCGCCTTGCAAGCAATTCACTGCTCGAAAGCCTTGTTTTTGCAAAGCGTGCTGCCGCAGACATCACCGGGCATTATGAACAGCTTTGCGGTGAAGCAAAAAGTGTTGACATGAAGCAATATGAAGATGAAACAGCTCTCGCAAAAAGCTATAAAAAAGCGGTGTTTGACAAAATTGAATCAAGCAAAACGGCAAGAGAAAAGCAAAATTAAAAAATAAAGGAGAAATAATAATGTTTGACCCTGTAACATTAAAACTGAACGTTGATCCGCTCATCATGAGCGCTTTGCGTGAGGATATTACAAACGAGGACGTTTCAACAAACAGCGTGATGCCCACTGCGCAAAAAGGCGAGGTTGATTTAATCTGCAAGCAGGATGGCGTAATCTGCGGACTTCAGGTCTTCAGCCGTGTGTTCACCCTGCTTGATGATAAAACAATAATCGAGCTTTTTGCCGAGGACGGCGACGAAGTTAAAAACGGTCAGCTTCTTGCAAAGGTATACGGTGACATTCGTGTGCTGCTTTGCGGTGAAAGAACTGCTCTCAATTATTTGCAGCGCATGAGCGGTATTGCAACCTATACTCATTCGGTTTCGGCACTTCTCAACGGAACAAAAACAAAACTTCTCGACACAAGAAAAACCACACCTAACAATCGAATCTTTGAAAAATACGCAGTCAGAATCGGCGGCGGAAACAACCATAGACTTAACCTTTCAGACGGTGTACTTCTCAAGGATAATCACATCGGTGCGGCAGGTTCAGTCAAACGGGCTGTGACAATGGCAAAGGAATATGCGCCGTTTGTCAGGAAAATTGAAGTTGAGGTTGAAACACTCGAAATGGTTAAAGAAGCCGTTGAAGCAGGCGCAGACATCATCATGCTTGACAACATGAGCCACAATCAGATGGAGCAGGCAATTGCATTGATTGACGGCAGGGCAGAGGTTGAGGTTTCCGGCAATGTCACAAAGGAAAACATCTCGGTGCTTTGCGATCTCGGTGTTGATTATGTTTCAAGCGGTGCACTGACTCACTCTGCACCGATTATGGATATATCACTGAAAAATCTTCACGCAGTAAACGACGACTGAAAAAAGGAGGTGCAGCATGACTGCGCAGGAAAGGCGAGATAAAATTGTTGAAATATTGACAAAAAGTGCAGCCCCTGTGGCAGGAACTGCGCTTGCAAATGAGCTTCACGTCAGCCGTCAGGTGATCGTACAGGATATTGCTCTGCTTCGTGCGAACAAGGTTGAGATAATCTCCACAAATCAAGGCTATATGATTCAGCCGGGTAAAAGGGTAAGCCGTGTTTTCAAAGTAATTCACACCGATGAGCAGGTGGAAGAAGAGCTTTCCCTCATTGTTGATTTCGGCGGTATCGTTCAGGACGTTTTTGTCTATCACAAGGTATATGGTGTTGTTCGTGCCGACATGAACATACGCTCACGACTCGACGTTTATAATTATGTTGGCAACATAAAGTCCGGTAAATCAAGTCTGCTGAAAAATGTCACGTCAGGCTATCATTATCACACTGTTTTTGCTGAAAGTGAGGAGATTCTTGATTTGATTCAGAACGTCCTCACCGAGCGTGGATTTCTTGCAAAGCTTCAGGACTATGAGCCTGTTGATTTTTGGGAGCAAAAGGGCTAAAAACTTAATAATATCAATATGTGGGTGGAATTGTAAGTTTTATCCACATATTGAGTGGGTGCTCACTCAAAAAGACGTTTTTTGTACCTTAAAACGGTTGTTTATGAATTATTTATAAATTATTAACATATGGTTGGGATTTTGTTGACAATCTGCTGTTAATAGATGTATAATGTTCTCCATAAGAAATGGAGGAATGTTCGTTATGAAAAAAACTATGAAAAAAGCTCTTTCGGCTTTACTTGCAATGATTATGCTGTTCAGCCTGTGTTCGGTTGCATCTTTTGCTTTTGATGCAAACCTCAAATATGAGCTTAATGATTTGAATCAGGCGGTTTTGGTTTCATGCAATTCAAACGCAAGGGGAACAGTCACGGTTGACGGACGTGTTCTCATCAAAGGCAACTGGTATTCAGTTAAGGCAATCGGCGATGAAGCATTTGAAAATTGTGACAAAATCACAAAGGTTGTCATTCCCGAGGGCGTAACCACAATCGGCTACAAAGCCTTTGCAGACTGCGATTTGCTTTCAGTTGTTGACATTCCGTCAAGCCTTGTTAACTGTGATTATGACGCTTTTGATGATTGCAACACAATCACAATCAATTGCTATAAATCAAACTATCAGTTCTTCTCAGTCATCGGTTTTGGTGAAAACATAATAATCAATATTCTTGATTTGGTTGACGATGAACCTGATGTTGGCGATGAACCGAATGCTGAAATCCCGAAAAATGAAACTTTCCTTGAACGCATCAGAGCTTTCTTCATCAGAATCCTTGCATTCTTCGGAATTAAAGTCGG
>JAMPAE010000141.1 GCA_023667385.1 Ruminococcus sp. | reverse complement strand
GTAACCTGTTGCGCCTGCAACCTTTGACCATGTGAGCTTCACTGAGGTTGTGGTTTGAGTTGCTTTGAGGTTTGCCACCTTGGAAGGGAGAATGTTGAATGTGAGGGATTTTGAGCCACTATAGTTGCCCTTGAAAGTGACTTTTGCAGTTGCTTTGCCGATTGCTTTATTTGTACTATATGCAACGTTGTAGTCAGTACCTTTTTTCAGCGTTTTGCCGCTACTGTCTTTAACTGTGACTGACGGTGTTTTTGCCTTGCCGTCATAGGTATATTTTGTTGTTGAGAGCTTGACGGTTGAAATTTTGGGGATTGCAACTGTTGAAACCGTCTTTTTGCAGGTTGTGCAGGTTGTAACTTTTTTGCCTGCCTTGCTTGTTGTGGCTTTGGTGGTTGTGGTTTTGTTGGTGTGCTCATGACAATGCAAGGTTGCTTCAATTAAACAATCGTTTCCGCTATATATTTTAATTTCATTCAGTTCATCATAATTACCTAAATAATAAAAATCTTGCAAATTATAACACTCTTTAAAAGCATTTGTTGAAATTAGTTCAACACTGACTGGAATTGTAATGCTTGCTAAGTTACTGCAACCACTGAATGTCATTGTGTCAATCTTTTTTAATCTATTAGGAAGTATTACACTAGTTAAATTTTTACATCCGCCAAACGCTACAGCACCAATTTCAATGACGCTATTGGGTATTGACACATCTTCCAATTCACTACAGGTTGAAAAGGCAAACTTACTGATATACTTTACACCATCTGGTATTTCTAAATGTTTAATATTCGTCACCGCAAACGCATCTTCTCCAATAATTGTAACGCTATCTGCAATAGTTACTTCACTTAAATTCCATATAAACTTAAAGGCAGAGTTACCAATGCTTGTTATTCCATCTTCAATAACCACAGATTTAATATATTTATTTACACTATACCATGGTGTCTCGTTATAAGCAGAGTAATTTGTCATAATTCCACTACCATAAATAGTAAGCACTCCCGTTGAAGTATCAAGATCCCACTCGGCGTTTTCTCCGCAAACTCCGCTGTAATAAGCCGCATTCGCTTCAACCGAAAGCAAGTCAATGTCAAACGGCAAAACATTTTTTGCAACAGGTGTAATGCACAGCATAACCACCACTACCAAAAGACTGAATAAATATTTTTTTAAATTTTTCATTTTTAAAAGCTCCTTTTCTCAAAATATCTTGTTAAACTTCTTTCTTAGTGTAATCGTAAATTTGTTTATGTACCATTTTCACTCTCTCGCCCAATTCCGCACTGGCTTCATAGGCTCGGCTTTCAAACACAACTTCATCATTTTGAATGTACTGAATAGCTGTTCTGTTTTTCTCTTTCTTCTGTTTTCTGACAAAAGGAGAATCAAGCGAATTAATACAATTACCAGCAACAAAATCACGAAAATTACTAACAGCTTCTATACATTCCTCTCGTGAATCATATGTTTTTGAGTAACCAACCATTTGTTGGCTATTATTGCCTGGAATCAACTCAAAATAGTATTTACCATCTTCTGATACGATTCTATATCCTATCATAACCTCACCTCCTTTTTGTATTACATTTATATATCGCTATAGCTATCACATTGTAACATATCAGAATTGCAATTGTCAATATATAATTAATATAGATTGTGAGGTGGGAACAATGAATAATGAACCTTTGAAAATAAAAAAGCGTGGTGAGGACGGGTCAAAAATCATCTCTGTCCGCATTAAAGAAGAAACGCTTTCCGAGCTTGACAGAATCGCATCGGAAAGCAACTACTCACGCAACGAAATCATTAACATTATCCTCGCACACGGAGTTAAAAATATAGAAATTGAATAGCTGAGTTTACATATAATGCAGAGCTCCTCAAAGAGGACACACCGACCGAGGACTCCTTCCGTCAAAAATGCTGCGCATTTTCGCCACCTTCCTCAAAGAGGAAGGCTCTTTTTTGGCTCCCTCTTGAGGGAGCTGGCAAAACGCCTGCGTTTTGACTGAGGGAGTTCCACACATTTTTTCGAGCGAAAAGTGTTGAGTCCGAAGAATCAAACAACAAACACGGGCGACCAATGATCGCCCCTACAGTGTTTCTAATTAAAAGTTAACAGTGTTGAGTGAAGACGTTTCCATCTCTGCGGCATCAGTCCAACAGCAGGCACAGCCCCTCACGCAATACCGCAAAAGCACGCTTGCCGCTTTGCCGCAACTTCATTTTTCATTACAAAACTGTCATTCTCGCTTCAAATAAAATTTTTGCCGCTTTCACTCTTGACCTGTCGCTTTTTATCATGTATTATATTAACATATGACTTTGATTCACGTTTCGTGTTTTGATATAGAAAAGGGGCATTTATTATGGAAAGTGTTTTCTCCGGTGAAATTTTGAACATCACGCCTTTCAAAAAAGGCTTCGTTTTTGCAACAAAAGCTGAAACCGATGACGGCAGGCTCGTTGCAAATTTTTACGGCTATGACGCCATTAACGATAAGTTTACACACATCAAAAAGTCCGTTTTTCTCAAGGTGAAGTTCGGCTATGAATATGAGGACATTGCAAAGCAACTCGGCGATTACGTTTCATGCGACATCGGCTTCCTCGCCGACAACAAAATCATGGCAATTTTCCCAAACGGAGAATATAACATTTTTAACCCTGACGGCTCGCTCAACGTTTCCTCTCAACTGACCTATCACGGTGCTTCTGTTTGCGACATTGCCGTTGACGGGCAGTATATTTGGTGCGCTGTGCCCGATGAAAACGCAATCATCAAGTATTCGCCCCGTGAGGGCAGGATTTTGCTGCGTGTCGGCGGCGGCGAAACAACTGCTTTTGAAAAGCCGTGCGCTGTCACCCTTATGGGCAACACGCTTTACATCTGCAACCAGGCTTCACGCAAAATCCGCACCCTCAACACACAAACAAACTCTGTGCGTGACTACCGTGTGTTCAACGAAAAGGTTTATAAATATATCAACGTCATGGGTCGAGAATTTGTGTGGCTCCGCTCAGGTCTTTATGTGCTTGACTGATTTCCTTTTTCGGTATGGCGGATAAGTATGTGGCAAAAGCAAGTTCTTTCCCACCGAATAAAAATTGATAAAAACTGCCTGCTTATTTAAGCAGGCTTTTTTCTTAAAAAAATCGTTATAAATGAAAAATTTTACCGTTTTGAATCGTGTTATTTATGACAGGTGATCACACGTCAGAAATCACTCAGGAGGTGGAAAAATGAATTCAACAGGTGACAATAATTACATAACCGACATTGTTTCAACCTATAGTCAGACGCTGTTTCGTGCCGCATATATGGTTTTGCACTCACAGGCTGATTCAGAGGATGCAGTGCAGGATGTGTTTGTCAAGCTGATTCGTAAAAATCCGAAGTTTAACAACACCGAGCATGAGAAGGCATGGCTGCTCAGGGTAACGATAAACACTGCCAAGGATATACTGAGAAAAAGAAAGCATGACCATTTGCAGATTGTGCAGGAAGTGCCCGATTTTGATGACAACGGCAACAGCGATTTGCTTGAAGCGGTTTTGTCACTTGATGAAAAATACAGCACTGTAATTCATCTATATTATTACGAGGACTACTCTATTACGGAAATCGGCAAGCTGCTATCTCTCCCGGCGGCAACAGTCGGAACCCGACTGTCACGTGCCCGTGATATGCTTAAAAACAAGTTGAAAGGAGTTGTACTCAATGAAAGAACAATATAAGGCGCAAGTAAGCAAGCTTCGCACAAGCGAGAGCTTTGAAGAAAACACAATTGCTTTGCTTCAAAAAGAAGCAGGAAAGGACAAAACTATGCTTAAAAATAAACCTGTCAGAATAATTTTAGCCGCCGCACTGGCAATCGTTTTGCTTGCAGGCACGGCATTTGCAGTTTCACTCATCACATCATCAGACGTTGCACTTTTGCACAATGACAACGCACTCGCTGAAGCATTCAACAGCAAGGATGCAAAAGTAATCAATAAGACAATCACAACCGATGAATACACAATTACCCTGCTCGGAATGGTCAGCGGCAAAAAGCTGTGTGATTGGCAAGTTGAAAGTAATTTCGACACTGAAAAAACTTATATCGCTGTCATGGCATCATATAATGACGGAAGAAAAATGGAAACCGATTTAAGCGAAGGAAGTCAGAACACGTTGGGTCCGCTCAAATTTGCCGTTGCGTTTGACGGCGTTGCACCTTGGATGTTCAACTCAGACTGGTTCCCTGTTTATGTTGACGGCATCGGATATTATCTGATTGACAGCGCAAACCTTGAACCGTTTGCTGACAAAAATGTTAAGCTTTTCGCTTATGATAAGCACTCATTCCCAACAGGAGAAGTTTTCAGTTTTGACAATGAAACAGGCAAGCTTTCTTATAATGAAAGCTATGACGGTGTTCAGGCAGTGTTCGATTTGCCGCTTGACAAATCAAAGGCAAGCGAGGAAGAAGCGCAAAGAGTTCTTTCCGAATGGCATTTAATCTAAGTCTATATAACAGCAACAGCGAAGCGGTTTAAATTTCCGCTTCGCTGTTTTTATTTATTGGGTTTTATGTTTTACTGAGCATCTTCAACTTCTTCTGTTGCGTTGCTTTGTGCTTTGACTTCAAAGCCCTTTTTGATTAAGAAGCAAAGAGGAATGAACACGAAAACTGCAACGATTGATGCATAAAGGAACATATTCGCTGTTGGTGCAACCTGTGATACGTTGTATTCGTCGATGTAGGTAATGCCTGAATTTTTGCTTGCAAAGCTGCCGATTGCAGGACCCAGAATCATTGGAATAAGAACATTAAAAATCATTCTGATACCCTGGAACTGTCCCGCCTTGCCTTCCGGAGTAAAGTCACGCACAGCAGCACCGAGCATGATCATCAAAACTGCATAGCCAACAACAGTGGGTGCGGCTGAAAGCACAAACGTGAGCAGATTGTGAGAAAAGCTCATCAG
>JAMPAE010000140.1 GCA_023667385.1 Ruminococcus sp. | reverse complement strand
CTGCCGCGTCGGAGGCGGAGCGGGTGGTGACCAACGGCATGAGCGAATATGCACGTGACAAGGAAAATTCAAATTCAGCCATTCTCGTTAATGTTTACCCCGAAGATTTTCCGAGCGAGCACCCGCTTGCAGGCTTTGAGCTTCAGAAAAACATTGAGCACAAAGGCTTCGACATTGCCGGCAAGAATTACAGCGCACCGTGCCAGCTTGTCGGAGATTTTCTGAATGATACACCATCAACGAAGCTTTCATTTGTCAAACCAAGTTTCACAACAGGGGTTACACCGTCTGATTTAAGGCAGGTACTCCCGAAAAAGGTCACCGATATGATGGCATATGCATTGGTTCAGATGGACAAAAAACTCAACGGCTTTGCAATGCCCGATGCAGTATTAACAGGTCCTGAAAGCCGAAGTTCCTCCCCTGTTCGAATCATCAGGGATGACATCTATCAATCAAACATTCGTGGAATTTATCCGTGTGGCGAGGGTGCAGGCTATGCCGGCGGAATCGTTTCAGCTTCAGTTGACGGAATCAGGTGCGCACACGCTGTTCTGGCAGATGAGGTTTGAGGTATCACCATGGACTACACAATTTTGATTTGTTTCATCCCGATAATAATAGCGCTCATCATCGCCGATCAATTGGAGAGAAAGCAGATGGGCGTCATCAAAAATATAAGAAAAAAGCGAAAGGAAAAGCTTGCTATGAGTGAAATCATTAAAAATTATGTTGGCAAAAACTGCATTGTAACAACAATGAGTGGCTCAGAAATCATCGGCATCATCACCGCAGCTGAGGACGGATGGATAAACGTTGACAACGGAAAAATGAATCAGGCGGTCAACCTCGATTACATCACAAAAATCAGCGAAAAGCCTGTGAAAAAGAAGAACTGAACACTTAATAATAACAAAACTGCCCCATTCTAAAGCAGAACAAATGAAACTGATTTTCATTGCTGTTCTGCACTGAATGCGGCAGTGATTTTTATGACGCCTTCATACTAAGCCTCAATTTATCGCTTATCATCGCAATAAATTCGCTGTTAGTCGGCTTGCCTCTTGTGTTCTGAATCGTGTAGCCGAAATATGAACTTAGAATATCGACGTCGCCACGATCCCATGCAACCTCAATTGCGTGCCTGATGGCTCTTTCAACTCGTGACGAGGTTGTTTTGTTTTGCTTTGCAACCGTTGGATAAAGCACCTTTGTGACGGCGTGCATAAGGCTTGGATCATTCACTGTGAGAATGATTGACTGCCTGAGATACTGATAGCCTTTGATGTGTGCAGGCACACCGATTTGGCGCATGATGTCTGAAATGACAATTTCAAGTTCCTGATCATCAGCAAAAGTTTTGCCTGCGGACTCCCTTTCATCCTGCTTATTCCAGCCAATGAGTTGTTCAATTCTTGTTGCAAGAACACTCATTTCAAATGGCTTGAGGAAATAATAGCTTGCCCCTGCTTTCAGAATTTCCTGCTCAAAGCGTGAATTATCAACTGCCGACATAACCAACACAATCGGCATTTTTTCGATGCTGAGCTTTTCAAGCTTTGAAAGCACACCGAGCGCATCAAGCTTTGGCATGAATGCGTCCATCAGCAACACATCAGGCAAGTCCTGCATAACACTTTGAACAACCTGAAGCCCATCCTTTGCCACGGTTTTAACATCGAAGCCAATGCCGGTCAAATAATCGGCGCAGTTCATGCCGTATTCGTTTCCTTCACCGGCAACCATGATTTTTGTTTGTTTTCTCATAATATCCTCCTGTTAAATTATAGCGTTAAGATTTCCCTCTTGCGCTAGGTGGATTTTGTTAACATCTGAATATTATCACAAACTCAATGCAATTTCAAGCAAAATTTTGTCACATTTTGGAAAAAGCAAAAAAATTTTTTAAATTACCGTTGTTTTAGTGAATAAAAACAATATTTTTTGTATTATGCAGCGAGATTGATTGAAGAATGAGACACTGTTTTTGAGGTTTCAAGCATATATTCAGCAAAAATTGCATAACCGGAAAGAGGATCGTTAATAAAAACATGGGTAACTGCGCCAACAAGCATACCATCTTGAATAATCGGACTGCCACTCATTCCTTGAACAATTCCTCCTGTTTTTTCAATCAGGTTTTCGTCGATAACTTTTATCACCATATTGCGATAAGAATTGTCATTTTTATTAACCTTTTCAATTTTAATTTTGTAATACTTAGGTCCGTTTTCGTCAATTGTTGAAATGATTTGTGCCTCACCCTCGTGCACCTCATTTTTCAAGGCAACAGGAATTTCTTTGTCATTTTGATTGACCTTATCAAGCACACCATAGACACCAGTTTCACCGTTAATGCACATTGTGCCTGTTGTGCTGCCCGTGAAAGTACCGCACAACTCACCTGCTTCACCACTTTTGCCTTTATAGCATCCACAGATTGCCGCTTCAACAATGTCTCCATCATAAAGCGGCAGAATTTTGCCTGTGTCAGCATCACAAACTCCGTGTCCCAGCCCTGCATACACGCCGCTTGATTTGTCATAGAAAGTCATGGTGCCGATACCTGCGGCGCTGTCACGAATCCAAAGTCCTGCAAGATACTTTTGTTCTGCAACAGAATAGCAAAGACTGAACATGGTTTCATAATCATGACCGTTACGCCTGTAAACAACGGTCACGGGATTTCCGTCATAGGCAGAAAAAATCTCCGACACTTTGGCGCAGCTTTCAACCTGCACTCCGTTAATCGAAACAAGGACGTCGCCTGTTTTTATACCTGCTTCATCTGCAGGGTTTCTTGCTCCCTCGGCTGTTTCAACCGTGCTTGTGCCAACAATCACAACGCCTTTGGTATAAAGCCTCAAACCAAAAATACCGCCTGAAATTGCAACGTAACTGCGTTTGCTGATTTTCATTGTGGCAGTTTTAACAGGAATTTTGCCAAGCAAGGTGACCTCAACTTTGTAGTTTTCCTCTGCACCAACGTTTTCATTAATGATGCTTTTTGCTCCCGTTTGGGTACTAATACTCAGTGTGTAGATATTATTCACACTGATGTCATCGAATGAAGCGGCATAAAACTCATTCGGCAAGCCATAAAAGCCATAAATTAACAGGCAAAGTGAAGTGAGAGTTACGCCAAACAATATATATTTAATAAAATTAACCGCTTTCGTCATTTTTCCACCTCCGTGCGACCTTTTAATTTAAGTAATTAAAATTACTTTTGGACGCAATATTAATTTAGGCAGAAACAGCTCCGATTATAAACGGAAAAATGCGGTCTTATGTAAAAATACATAAAAACAAGCGGTGAAAAATTTTGTTAATTAAAATTTGTTGCAGCGGCACAAAAACGGCACAGTTCTTAAACTGTGCCGCCTATTTTTTATTTTACACACGCTTTCATGAAGTCTGTTGCGGTTTTCATGACCTCAGGATCTTCCTGCGTAATCAGTGAGTAGTCAATGTCATAAAGCTCTTTTTTAACTTCTTCCGGGATTCCCTTTTTGCCGTACTTTTTCTTGGCTTCGTTGATTGCTGCAAACGTTTTCAGTAAATACTGTTCGGACTGCTTCGTTTGATAGACATTGTGCGCACGACCTTCATACAAAATGGTTGTGATGTTCTTGTTGGCCCTGACTTTTTCAGAGGAAAGCGGCGAATTTTTCAGCGTTACTGTTTTGTCATTATCACCGTGCAAAAGCAAAACCGGAGTGTTTTTAACCTTTGAGAGGATTGATGCACAGCTATGCCACGAATCTTTACCGCCGAACAACGCCGCAGCCATTGCAAAAAGCGGACGCATCCAATCAGCCGAAAAACCAATCATGTTCTTTGCACCGTCAGTAAAAATTCCCGAAGTTCTGTCCGGACCTGAGAATGCAACAACACCATCAACTTTTTCATGCGCCAAGACCTGACACGAAGCATAAGCTCCCCATGAATGTCCCGCCAAAATCACCTTATATTTTGACAAAGTTTCATCTTCTCTGACGAACTTGAGTGCACAGCGCAAATCTCTGACAGCCTGATAGAAACTGCCGAGCGACTTACCCTCTGACGCAATTGTGCCCGTGTTATCATATGCCAAAACAGCAAAACCTGCCGCAGCAAAAGTGTTGATTTCTGTGGTATAGCTAAGATGTCCGCCACCCATTCCGTGAACGAAAACAACAAGACCAATTGGCTGTTCAATTTCGTTCCGAGTATAAACCGCTCCACGAAGAAGCTGACCTTTGTTTGATTTGAACTCGATTTTTGAAGCAGTAAGCCCGTCAAAATCATCTGCTGTCATATATTTCAGCGATGAACTTGCCTTACAGCGCTTGCCGAAGGTTGCATAAACACAAAGGCACGCAAACAAAAACCAAAGAATGAACAACGTTGCAATGATACCGATAATCCAAGCCCACATAAGCTTTATCCTCCCTGTTAGAAAAATATCACTGAGATTATATAAAAATTTTCTGATTAAATCAAGCAAACTGCGGCATAAAACTACATTCATCTGCCCATATTAAAAACAAAACATTACGGAGGTAATATTATGCCCGACATCAAGAACTTTACACCGCAAATGAAAGAACATTTCAACACGCTTCCGCCATTTGTTCAGGAAACAATCATGCAAAGCTCTGCGAAAATTGACACCCTTGAAGAGCTTGAAAGCATTTCAACGAAAATCACAAAAGCTCAAAAAACCGATTGATTCACAAGCTAATCGGTGTAAATTTTCCGCATTGCAGGATTTCCGCCTTGGTGAAGCCAAAGCTTTTGCAATAAGCAGCCGCTTGCTCAAAGGCAAAATCAAGCGAATCCGTGTTGTGCGCATCGCTCGTGATGGTGATGCGCATATTCATTTGTTTAAGAAATCGCATGATGAACGGTGCAGGGTATGGCTGACTGTTGCCGCAGCGGTACATCGCACCGGTATTAACCTCAAAAATCATATTCGGGCAGGCACGGCAAATTCGCTCAAGATATAGCTTGGCAATCATCTGATATTCGATGTTATCATCATCAAAA
>JAMPAE010000013.1 GCA_023667385.1 Ruminococcus sp. | reverse complement strand
CGCCCATGAGAAGAAGTTCAAGAATACTGTTGAGCGGTTTGAGTACGTCAGCAAATGCTCTTGCGAAACCATGGATGTCGCCTGGTGCGAAGCCCCAGTTTACGCCCTCAAATGAGCCTACGTCTGCCCATGTGCCGTTCTTATCAACCGCAGCTTTAAGAACATTAGCTGCTGCTCTGATGTTAACGTTTGTCGGGTTCTTGTAGTCCTTGTTGTTGATAAACTTCTTATAGAAGCTTGCAACAGTGAGGTCAAGGTCAGTGCTTACGTTGTTCTGTTTTGCGAAGTCAGCAAGTGCAACAAGGATGTTGTTTACTGTGTCTCCGCCGAGGAGAGGAACAATCTTATCAAGGAGCATATTGAGTGTGTCACCTGTGATGTAGTTTGTTCCAACGAACTGCTTGAGTGAGCCCATGCCGGCCTGGCTGAGGATTCTTGTAATGATACTGTCAAGGTTTTCAGCGATGATGTCAGCATTTGTTTCAGTAAGCAGGAAGTAGGTTGAATAGTCGAATCTCTGAGTCTTGATGAGTCTGTTCTGAATCGGTACATAGCTTACCTTGCCGTTGCCGAGGAGAGCAAGAAGTACATCAATAATCTTTTCAGGATTTTCGATGATTGCATCAATGATTGAATCAATCGGATCGCCGAAGCCATTCTCCTGACCAAGAGCCTTGAGGATTGCATCAAGGTTATCCTTGGTGAGGATTGCTTTGATGAGTGCTACGAATGAATCTGCACGGTCGCCAACAACATTCTTATATGCGCTGCCGTTGTAGATGTCATACTTGGTATCAAGTTTCGAGCTGTTCATCTTGATCTTCTTGTTGTTGCCCTCTGCTGCTGCAGTCTGAGCAATCTGAATCCAGTTGAGGTCAAGGTTCAGACCAAGCGGGTTGCCGTTGATCATGATTCCGCCAAGAACATTTGCAAGCAAGCTGTTAATGTCGCTGCCCTTGAGTGCAATTGCGATTCCTGCCGGAACACCCGGATGCTGTTTGCCAAGATAGGTTTCGATGATGCTTTCGCTTGTGCCGATGTTTCCGAGATTGATTGAAATCGAAATCGGGAACAGGCGGTCAACAGCCTCAATGAGGTTATTGACAGGTGCAAGAAGGTTTGCAACGATTGTTTCAACGTTATCATTGCCGATTGCATAAGCAAGGTTTGCAAGAATATCAAGTACGCTTGCAATCGGAGCGTTGAGAATTTCATCAACTCTGCCGAAGACTGCATCAAGTATATACTTGAGTGTGCTGCCATGGTTAGCCTTAACAAATGCTTCATACTCAGCCTGTGTCTTAACGTTCTTAACTCCGAGGAGTTCAAGAAGCGGGATGATTGAGTAGTTGTAGCCGTCGCCACCGATTACGTTGATTTCGTCAAATGCAGTGATCTTGCTGCCGTTGTGTGTGCCGTCTGCTTCAAATGCTGCTCTCTCGGTTCCGCCCATAAGGAGAAGTGCGAGAATGTCATCAAGCGGAAGAAGCATATCACAAACAAGATTTACAAGGTCTGCCGTTGTCTTAATGCCCCAATCATAGCTTGTTGCTGTTCTTGTTGCATTACCTTCTTCATCAACGGTTTCAACGCTGTGTGCGTTCCATACATCTGCCCATGTCTTAGCATTGCCGATGTATGCACCGAGCTTGCTGCCGAATTTAACATTTGCAAATGCCTTCGGTGCAATGTCGAGATTCTTAAGGTTGGTCAAGTCATTTACATATCCCATTACCTGGTCAATTGTATCTGACGGGAGACCTGCGAGGAGTTTAGCGATTGTGCTTACAAGCAAGTTAGCAATGTCATCCTTAACGAAGAGTGGATATACAATATCGCCAAGGTTCTGTGCATCCTGACCAACAAGTGCAAGGACTGTTGGGATGAGGCTGTCAATGCCTGCAAGTGCATCGTTAAGCTGCTGATGTGTCTTATCACTTGAATATTCAACTGTAATCTTGTTGAGTTCAGGAACATTGAATGCCTTATATTCAACGAGATACTTGTTGAGGAGCTTGAGAATTACACCAATGAGGTCTTGTTCTCTGCCTGCAAGTGAGATGATAATCTGACCGATGTCGCTTGTCGGGTCGAGGTTAAGGAGTGTGCAAAGGATTTCAAGGAAGTCCTTATTGAGTACTGTTGAAAGAACGTACATGATTGCATCGCCCTTTTCAGTGTGCCACTCTGTCACATCTGTGCCAACTTTGAGGTTGCCTGTCGGCTGGTCAATCTTAATTGCTGCCTTTGCAAGGTTTACAAAGAAGTCAACCGGAAGAGCGTTAAGAACATATACGGTTTCACCCTTATCATCCTTAACTTCAATGTTACCGAGAAGTTCGTTGATAATCTTGATGAGGTTTTCACCCTCATTGTCAGCAATGTGGATAATATCTGTCAGACCGAGGCTTGTTGAACCGATTTTGATAAAGTTCTTGAGAAGTCCATCAATCTGATCTCTTGAGATTACTCCGTCGAGAGCGTCAACAATACCGAGAATCGGAGCAACGAGGTTGTTGATTGCAACAGAAACATCGTTGTTTGCAATGAAGAAGCTCAAGTTGGAAACAACTGTGAGAATTGTTGAGAACGGAGCTGCTTCAAGTGCGTCAACAAGGTTGAATACATATTCAACAACGTTTGCGATTGCTGCGTTTGCTGTGTTTGCTGTTTTTTCAACTGCTCCAAGCTCTTTAAGGCCGAGGCCTTTGAGGATGAGCGGAAGAAGTGCTTTGTTATATGCATTGCCTGCTGCAAGAGTCATGAGGTTTGTTCCGTCAACTGTGAGGCTGAGGTCCTTACCTGTGAGCAAGAATGCAAGGATGTCTTCAAGCGGTTTGAGCATATCGAGAACATCGCTGATGAAGCCGTCCTTAGATGATGCGTTTGTGAAGATCGGAGCAATTACAACCTTATCGCCAACAGTCTTCTGGTGAGCTTTAAGAACATCTGCCCATGTTACGCCAACTGTTGCATCAGCCGGTGTTACATTTACATATGCCTTGAACTGAGCGTTACCTGTTTTGTTTGCGAATGCCACAGGAGCAAGGTTGATTCCGATGAGTGAATTAAGTGTATTTGCAAGGTCTGCTGTGAGGAAGCCGCCGAGTGCATTAACAATTGCAGAAGTGATTGTTGCCATCATGTCGTTGGTGAATACCATTGAGCCGAGGAGATAGTCAACGATGTTTTCAATTGTTGCCTGCTTGCCTTCCTTTTCAAGACCTGCTGCAAGTTTGTCGATGAAGCTCTGTTCAGCTTCAGGCTTACTTGTGTCTGCAAGCAAGTCGATGATTACCGGAACTGCTGCGAGGAGAACCTTGTCAAGGCTTGTAACTGCCTTATCAACATCCTGAACGTTGTAGTCGATATTACCGAGATACTTGAAGATGAAGTTGAGGTTGGTTACTGAGTAACCGCCTGTGAGGATAAGGATGACTGCTGCAACAAGGTTCTTGATTGCGTTCGGATCGCTGAGAATGTCATTGATGATATTCTTAACTTCTTCCGGAAGCGTTGTGCCTGCAAGCAAGCTATCAACAAGATCCTTAATGTTCTTGCAGTTGTTCTTTGTGAGAACAGCATCAAGAATTGTTACAAGTGCGTCTGCTGCGTCGCCTGAGATGTTCTTGAGAGCAGCACCGGCTTCGCAAGTACCGTATCCATAATTTTGTGCAGTGCCAATATAAGCGATTGAGCCATCTGCATTAGTCTTTGCCATCTTAGCTGCAAGGGCATTCCAATCAAGGTCAAGGTGCAGGTTGATTACTGTGCCGTTGATGTTGATGTTGCCGATGAAGCCATTGATGAACTCTGCAAGTGCTTTGCCTGAAACATTGATGTTAACGCCTGCGTTTACATTCTTATGTTCAACGCCGATATAGGTCTTAACAATTTCCTTAGCCGAAAGATCAATGTTGATTGCAATCGGATAAAGCTTATCAACTGATTCAAGAAGCTTGTTAACCGGAGCAAGAAGGTTTGCTGCGATTGTGTTGATTCCGTCAGAACCAATGAAGTAGAAGATGTTTGCAACTCTTGAGAGAATCTGTTCAACAGGTGACTTGAGAATCTCATCAATTTCATTGAAGAGTACGTCAAGGATATACTTGAGTGATGAGCCGTCAGCTCTTACTCTTGCGTCATATTGAGCCTGAGTGAGTGGTGCAACACCGAATGCTTCAAGAAGCGGGATGATTGCGTAGTTATATCCGTAACCACCGTTGATTCTGATGTCTGCACGGTCAGCCGATTTGTCTTCAAGTGCAATGATCTGCTTGCCGCTGAGAAGTATCTGGAATACTACATCGAACGGAGCAAGAAGGTCACAAACAAGGTTTGCAAGGTCACCCTTAGTAGCAATCTTCCAGTCATATTCACTGTGCATTGCTTTCTTCTGTTCGTTGGTGTAAACCGGTTGGTTATTTTCATCAACAACAGGCTCGCCATCCTTAACCGCTTGAACCATAGTCGGTACAAGATTATAAGTCTTAGCATTTTCGCCTTCGCCGATTGTGATTGTCTTTTCGCCGGTGTTCTTGCTGTAGTATGTTACAATGTTTTCTTTTTCGCCTTCAGCAGCTGTGTTGTAGGTGTATACATATTGTGCATACTTAGCTTCAACTTCTTTCCATGTCTTAGCATCGCCGATGAAGTTCTTGAGCTGACTGCCGAACTTAGCGTTGAATGCTGTTGGAGCAATGCTGCTGATGCCGAGGTTTGTAAGTTCATTTACATATCCGAGAATTGCATCAATGTCAAGACCTGAAAGAACAGGAACAAGAAGGTTCATGATCATGTTCGGAAGATCTGCACCTGAGATGAGACCGTCGATGAGGTCTTTAAGGTTACCGACACCAAGGATACCGAGAACACTTACAAGCAGCGGATCAAGAGTCTTGATTGCGGCTGTTGTGTTGTCCTTGTTAAGTCCGCCGAAGTACGGTGCGGTATCAGTGCCAAGGTCAGTCTGCTTAATTCTCTTATATTCAAATGTGTAGTTTTCAAGGAGTATGAGAATGATGTCTGCAAGGTCATATTCCTTATCTGCCAATGTGAGGAGAGTTGCACCGATGCTATTTGAAGTATTAACGCCAACAAGCTGGAACAAGGTCTTGAGGAAGTCCTCGTTGAGAACTGTTGAAAGGATGAACATTAATACATCTGCCGATTGAACTTTCCACTGAGTTGCGACATCGCCAACCTTTGCGCCGTCCGGCTTATAGCTGCCGATTGCATACTGAGCAAGCTGAGTGAAGAAGTCATCAGGAAGTGCGTTGATTGTGAACACAACTTCTTCTTCGCCGTTTTCAAGCCTCTGCTTAACAACAACGCCTTTGAGTAATTCGTTGATAAGGTCGATGAGCTTCTTACCGCCGTTGTTGCCGATTTCAAGAATATCGGTCAGGCTGAGGAGATCTTTTGTGAGGCTCTTGATGAGCTTATCAATCTGATCTCTTGAGATAAGGTCAGATGCAAGGTCAACAATTCCGAGAATCGGAGCGGTGAGGTTCTTGATGAGGTTTTCAATGTTATCATTTGCAATGAAGTAGCTCAGGTTACCAACAACCTTGAAGATTGAGGTAAGCGGTGCTTTGCAAATTGCGTCAACAATTACAAACAGGTAATCAATAACGTTGCTTACTGCTTCGTTTGCTGTTGCTGCGCCCTTAATTGTGCCGCCGAGGTCTTCAAGACCGAGAGCCTTCATAAGCGGGTTGAGTGCATTTGCATAAGCCTTGCCGCCGTTGAGTTTGATGCTGCCGTCAGCAAGTTCAAGCGGCTGACCCATCAGCAGGAAGCTGAGTACACTTTCAAGCGGCATGAGACCTCTGAGAATCTTATCAATGAAGATTTCCTTGTTGGTTACGCCCCAATTGAAGTTGTCAAAGTCATAAACTGTTACTTCCTTAGCATTCTCGTCCAGCTCAGTGTGATATGTTGAATGCGCAGCGAGAACTTCTGCCCATGTTTCAGCAGAACCAACATATGCAACAAGTTTACCTGTTGTTTCACCCGGACGTCTTGTTGCTTTTGCAATTGCCTGCGGAGCAAGGTCGATGCCGAGAAGATCGTTGAGTGTCTTTGTAAGGTCAGCAGTCAGGAAGCCTGCAAGTGCCTTAACAACTGTTTGAACAAGTTTCTCAAATGTTTCTTCTGTGAGAAGTTTATCTGACAGGAACCAGTTAACGATGCCGTCAAGAGTCGGATTTGCTTCAATGCCGGAGGCAATCTGTTCGAGGATGCCCCATTCAGCTTCAGGTTTCGATGTGTCAGCGAGCATTGAGATGATCTTCGGAACTGCTCTGCCAACCATCTTGTCGAACTTGCTGATAGCACTGTCAAGCTTATCCATGCTTGCATAGTCATCGAAGTCGAGCATCTTAAGAACCTTATAGACGAACTGACCGTCATCGTTTACTTTGTAGCTGCCTGTGAGAACAAGAACAACAATACCGATGAGTTTTTCAATTGCATCCGGGTCATTGAGAATGTCATCGAGAACGCTCTTAATCTTCGGATCAAGTGTATCCGGGATGAGTGACTTGATGAGGTCTATGATTCCCTCTGTGTTATCAGGTGTGAGAATTACCTGGAGAAGTGTTGTAAATGTGTCAGCAACATCACCGATGATATTTACATAGCTGTCAACTTCGCCGATTCTGTAATCCTGCTTGGTCGGAATCTTAACAAGCTCTGCGCCTGTCTTGTTCTGGTTGATTCTGTCGCCTTCGTTTGCTTCAACTGCCTTTGCCATCATTGCAGCAATCTTGTTCCAGTCGAGGTCAAGTGAAAGCTTGATTTCCTTATCACCGATCTTAATTGAACCGATGAGTGAGTTGATGAGTTCTGAAAGCTTAGAAGCCTTAACGTCGATTGTGAGACCGGCCTTAACTCCTGGATGTTCCTTAGCGATATAGGTGTTTACAACACTTTCGCCTGCCTTGCCAAGCTTATCAAGGTCAATTGAAATTGCAATCGGAACTACATCGTCTATTTCTTCAATAAGGATATTGATCGGTGCAACAAGGTTTTCAACAACGGTGTTGATACCGTCAGAACCGATGAAGTAGAAGAGGTTTGCAAGCTTTTCAAGGAGTGTCTGAACAGGAGCCTTGAGAAGATCATTTACAAACTTAACGAGTGTGTCAAGGATGTATTTGATTGATGAGCCCTGTGTCTTAACCAGTGCGTCATATTCAGCCTGGGTGAGCGGTTCAACGCCGAATGCTTCGAAGAGCGGAATGATTGCATAGTTGTAGCCGCTGCCACCATAGATTCTTACATCATCACCTCTTGAGCCGTCTGCCTTGTTATCTTTGAGAACGATGATCTGTTCGCCTGCAAGAATAATCTTGAAGATAATATCAAGCGGAGCAAGGAGATCACATACGAGGTTTACGATTGCATTGAGATCGTTGAGCTTCCAGTTGAATGTGCTGTGCATTGCCTTTGTGCGTACATCGCCATATACCGGGTTGCCTGCCTCGTCAACAACAAGTTTTCCGTTTGCATCAACCTTCTTGTCATAAACCGGAGTGAGTGTATATGTCTTAGCATCTGCACCTGTGCCGATTGTTACAGTTGTTTCGTTTGCCTTATCGCTGTAGTAGGTTACCTCAGTAGGCTCTTTACCTTCTTTAGTAACAGTGTAAGTGTAAACGAACTGTGAGTATTTATCAGAAACTTCTTTCCATGTTTTAGCATCGCCGATGAAGTTCTTCAGTTCGCTGCCGAACTTAGCGTCTTTGACGAATGCCTGTGGAGCAATGCTTTCAATGTTGAGGTTTGTGAGTTTATTGACGTAACCGAGGATTGCGTCAAGGTCAAGACCTGAGAGTACGGGAACGAGCATATTCATCACAAGGTTACCGAGGTCAGCATCTTTAAGAAGGTTATTGATAACTCCTTCAAGTGATGAGCCGTCGCCGAGTACAAGGCCGAGAATTGTTGGAACAAGACCGTCAATTACCTTGAGTGCGCTTTCGATGTTTGCATCGTTAAGCTTATCACCCTTCGGTGTAACATCAATCTTGGTGATTGGCTGCTGCTTGATCTTGCTATATTTGATTGAGTATTCAGTCAGGAGCATTACGATGATTTCAACAAGTTCATCCTGCTTGCCTGCAAGACCCTTAACGATGCCGGCAACTGTTGCATTGCTGTCAAGTTTTGCAGCCTTGCGGATGAGTGTGAGCATCTGATCTGAGAATACTGTTTTGAGCAGATACATAAGAACATCTGTTGTGTCAACTGTCCAGTTCTTAGTTTCTTCATTTTCTGCCGGCTTCGGTACATCATGAACATCAATTGCATATTTGCTGAGCTCGATGAAGAGATCATCGTCAAGAATATTTGTAATTGGTGTTACGCCGTCGTCGCCAACAAGTTTCAGACCGGCAATCTTATCATTGATAAGTGAAACAAGCTTTTCGCCGCTCTTGCCTGCAATGCCTGTGATGTCTGTCAGACCGATATTGATATAGTTTCTCATGATGTTGTCAATATCGTCCATAGAAACGATGCTTTCAACAATCTTGAGGATGCTTGTGATCGGGCTGATTAGGCTGTTGAGTGTGAGCTCAATGCCGTTGTTTGCAATGAAGAATGATGCTGAACCAACAATGCTGAGGATTGTTGTGATCGGTGCTGCTTCAAGTTTATCAACAAGTCCGAAGATACCGTTGATAACTTCCTTGAGCATATCATTTGATGTGCTCAGCTTGTCGCCGCTTCTAAGTTCAATGCCAAGTGCCTTACCAAGAGGTACGATTGCATTATCATAACTGTTAGCACCATGGAATGAGAGTTCTTCAACAAAGAGTACGATGTCCTGACCTCTGAGCAGGAAGTCGAACAAGCTGCCGAATACTGCTGTCAGTTCGTAAACTACATTGAGGAAGCTATCCTTATCGTCAACATTCCATACATAGTCGAGAACAACCTTGGTTGTCTGATCCTTAGCAACAGTTACTGTGCCGTCTTCGTTCTTGGTTTTTGCAAATACAGGAGTAAGAGCATATGCAGTGCCGTTAATTGTTGCTGTGGTTTCACCCTTAGCACCATAATAGGTTGCTGTTGTGTCTTTGCCCTCGTCATCCTGACCTGTTACATAGGTGTAAGCATACTTGGTGTTAGCCTTTGCAAGCTCAGCCCATGTTGGTGTTTTTCCGTCAACTGCGAAGCTGTTGATGAATGCTGCAAGCTTGCCGCCGTTCTTTTCAGATACTGCTGCGATGCCTGCCGGGGTGAGGTCAATCTTAACAATTGTGTTAACAATGTTAGCAATTGTGTCAAGTGTGCCTGCATCAAGTCCACCGAGAAGACCAACAAGAAGACCAACAATTGTGTTGAGCATATCATCATTGAACACGAAGTTGCCAAGTGCATAATCAACAATGTTTTCAAGTGTTGCTTTCTTACCTTCTGCTGTAAGACCGTCATAGATGTCCTTAACAATTGCAATCGGCTTTTCCATGCCTGCAAGAATTTCGATTACCTGCGGAACCGCATTGCCGAGTACCCTGTCAAGCTTGTTGATTGCTGTTGTAACAGTAGCCTTTGTTGCGCCCTCTGACTTGTAGTTATAGTCGAGCTCTTCGCCGAGGTATTTGTAAATCATCTTAATTTCATCAACTGCAATTCCGCCGTTGAGAAGCTTGATGATTGCGTCAACAAGGAGTGACGGTTTGTCGATTGCTTTATTGATGATGTCTCCGAGTTCTTTCGGAAGCTTGCTCAAATCAACATTGAGCATCTGGAGAAGTGCATCAATATTTTCCGGAGTGAGAATCATTTCAGTGATGCCGATGATTGTGTCAGCCGGGTCACCTGTGATGTTCTTGCCCGGGATACCTTCGCATTTATCCCACTTAGGATCAACAACAGAATCTTTGAAGATAATCTTTCCGTCTGCATCTGTTGCAGCAGAAACACTTGCGATTTCTGAAATGTCGAATTTGATGTCAAGTGTACTTATATATTTCTTGATGAGTGCATTGACAAGTTTTTCAAGTGAGTTTGCTTTGAGGTCAACCACAACGCCAACATCTGCGTGGTTCTTAGCAACCTCTTTACCCATGTAGAGCTTGAGTACGCTTTCGCCTGTTACAAGACCCATAAGGTCAATTGTAACGGAGAGCGGAAGTACGCCTTCAATTGCCTTAATGAGCTCGCTGACAGGAGCGATGAGGTTGGAGATGATTGTTGTGAGTCCGTTCTTACTTACGGTGTATGCAAGATTTGCAATGAGACCGAAGATGTAAGTTACCGGTTCATCAAGAATTGAGTTTACCTTATGAAGAAGTGCATTGAGGATGTATCCAAGAGCACCGTCTTTTTCAAGTGTTGCTTCATAGCCTTCCTGCGTAAGAGGCTCAATTCCGAATACTTCAAGTAGAGGAACGATTGCGTAGTTGTAACCGCTACCACCCATGATGTTGATTTCCTTGAATGCTCCGAGTGAATCACCGTATGCGTTAGCCGGATCATCTGTGCCTCCTGCAAGGAGCAGTTCAAGGATCGGATCGAACGGCTTGAGGAGAGATGTGATGATTTCAACAAGTTTTTCAGACTTAGCGTCAAGACCTGTCTTAGCATCAACGCCCCATGCGTATTCGCTGATTACCTTTGTCACCTGAACATCCTTGGATGCGTCACGTGTGAGCGCAATTTCTTTGTTGTCAACTGTGATTGTGTTGTGATCTGTTGTGTTGTCATAGTAAACAGTTGTTACTACGTCCTTACCATCAGCATCCTTGGTTGTGTAGGTGTAAGCGTAGCTCATAACCTTGGTGAGGTCATATTCCTTACCGTCGATTTCAGCCTTTGTTTCACCTGCAGCACCATAATAGGTTGCTGTTGTGTCTTTGCCATCTTTATCCTTACCTGTTACATAGCTGTAAGCGTACTTAGTATACTTATCAGCAACTTCTTTCCATGTCTTTGCATCGCCGATGAAGCCTGCAAGTTCATCAGAAAGTGAAGCATAGTATTCAGGTGAAATCTGAATGTCAATTCCGATGATGTCTTTAACATAACCGAGAACTGTTTCGATTGTTTCAAGGAGCTTGCTGTCAAGTCCGCCGAGAAGTCCAACAACAAGACCTACAAGCATATTGACAATGTTATCTGTGTAGAGATTATCTGCAAGGAGTTCGTCAAGTGTACCAAGACCGAGCATTGTTGTAATCTGACCAACGAGTGAATCGAGGGTTGAAATTGCATTGTTTGTATCGTCCTTTGTTACGGTACGCTTGCTGTAATCAACAACTGTCTTAACAAGAGCAGTTTTCGGATCAACAATTGCCTTGTAGTTTACAAGATACTTGTTGAAGAGCTTGATGATAATATCAACAAGGTTCTTAACTGCATCCTTACCAGTAACACTTTCAATGATGTCTTTGAGGACACCGTTGATGCTGTCAGCGTTGATGAGCTTGCCAACAACTTCATCGCTGAGTGCGAAGTCAAGGAGACCTGTCAGGAAGTACTGCTTCTGACCAACAATTGTTGTAATCTTACCGCCGCTGATGTCTTCCGGAGCAAGAAGATTGCCATCCTTGTCAACATACTGACCATCGCTGTTTACAAGTGCGCTGTCTGCTGTTGTTCTGTGTGTGTCAATTGTTTCGTAATCACCCATCTTGCCTGCAAGATCGAAGAGCATTTCCTTTGAAAGCGTGATGTCGATTTTTGCGTTTGCAAGAAGGTTGTTGATTGTTGAAAGGAGTCCCTTTTCTGTGCCTGTGTCCTCAAGCTTGAGCATATTCAGATGTACTCTGAAGCCGTCCTTTTTATAAAGCGGATCGGTGAGTGCTGCAATTGCGTTAACAAGCTGGAGAATTGCATCAACAAGGTTATATACACCGTCATTGCCGATGAAGTAAACAAGTGATGCAAGGTTGCGTGCAAGGAATGTAATCGGAGTTGTTGTGAGGTCATCAACAATCATGAAGATTACATCAACAACATATTTAAGCATATCATCAATATTGTTGATTGCATTGAATTCATCAACACTCTTAATTTCACTTGCGTGCTTGCCCTGCGGGATTCCGAGTGCATCGAGGAGCGGCATGAGTGCCTGGTCGTAACCATTTACGCCACGGATTTCAACATAACCACTGCCAAGCTCTGAGCCATCCTGTGCGTCAGCTTCAATGATGAGATTGCCCTTTTCATCATATTCAGCTTCTGTGTTATCAACCGGCTTGTATTCATATTCGCCCTTATCGTTTACGCTTCTGAACAAGGTGAGTGTCTTTCCCTGAAGAACAACTTGGAGAACTTCGTAAAGCGGGTTGAGAAGTGCGGCAAGAGCTGATACAAATGTATCCTTATCTGTTACGCCGAAGTCGATGTCCATAACAAGCTTTGTTGTCTGGCTTTCGGCAACAGTTACACTGCCGTCTTCGTTCTCGGTTTCTGCAAATACCGGAGCAAGAGTATACTCTGTTCCATCAATTGTTGCTGTGGTTTCACCCTTAGCACCATAGTATGTTGCTTTGATGTCATTGCCTTCAGCATCCTTACCTGTTACGTAAGTATATTCATACTGAACGAACTTAGCAGCAACATCTTTCCATGTTTTTGCATCGCCGATGATTGACTGGAATGCCTTAACACGAACATCTTTGTCACCATAGCTCTTGACAATCTTTGCAAGATAACCCTGCGGAGTGAGGTCAATACCCACTGCTGCAACAATCGGAAGAATGGTTCCGATAATATCCTGGCTGCCGAGGAGGTTAACAACAAGTGCAACAAGTGAGTTAACAACATCGTTGTTGAATGCAAGGTCACCAAGCAATGCATAAACAAAGCCGTTGAGTGATGCTTTTTCATCCTTCTTGAGTGAGCCGGTATAGCTGTCGATTGCTGAAAGAATTGTCTTAACAAGATCTGCTTCGTTTGAGCCAAGAAGATCTTTAAGAATCGGAAGAAGAACAGGAATTGCTTCACTGATTACTGTGTCAAGCTTATCAGGAATCTTTGTGATTTCTGTTTGCTGTTCTGCGGTAAGTCCGTTGAATGCTGAGTGGTCAGGTGTAATGAGAGCACCGTTGAGTTTAGCATAGCTTACCTGATAACCTTCGAAGAGAGCGGTGATGATGTTTGAAACAATCATACCATTGAACTCGCCGTCGATGAGGTTGTTGAGAACTGCTGAAAGAACATTGTCGCTGTTGCTGAGGTCAACCTTTGCAATGTCTGCAATTACTTTGACAATATCTTCTGAAAGTACAGTGTCAAGCAGGAATACAAGTGAATCTGAAATGTCAACTGAGAATGAGTCAACAACATAACGGCTTTCAACAATGTCTGCGTCAATCTCGTTATATTTGAAGTCATCGGCTGCAACCTTAACAAGTTCGCCGTCAGCGTTTTCATACCAGTAGTACCACTTAGACTGAGCGTTTTGCTTGCTTACTGTGATTGTGTGTCTTGCGTATTGTTCAAATACGTCTTCTGAAAGAATCTTGATGATTCCGCTTTCTTCACCTGTCTGGCTGTTCTTAGCAAGAAGTCCGCCAAGAAGCTCGTTAACAATTCTGACAAGGTTTGAACCGTTTTCACCGGCAATGCCTGTGATTTCATCAATTGTGTAAGTTGTGTAAGTTTCAACTGTTCCGTCTTCGTTTTCCTTAGTAACTTCCTTGCCTGATTGAGGCGGCATATATTTGCCGATAATCGGGCTGAGATACTTACCGATAAGGTCTTCAATGAGAGAACCAACAACCGGAGAAGCAAGATCAAGAAGTGAAAGGATCGGAGAGAGGAGGTTGTTGAGTACGAGCTGAACACCGTTACTTGCAATGAAATATGAAAGTGACGGGAGAAGTGTCAGCAGGAACTCGAACGGTTTATCACAAAGTGCGTCAACTGCAACGAAGATTGCATCTGTGATTGCTGTGAGTGTTACTGCGGTGCCACGTGCTGAATTTGAGTTGTATTTATCCGGAGATACCAAATCACCGAACTGGTCAACACCGAGACCCTGGAGAAGCGGGTAGATTGCGTTTTCATAGCCTGCGTTACCCTTGAGTGAAAGGACTGCATTGTTGCCCTTTTCATCTGCAAGAATGCCGATGTCATCGCCACGAAGGATGAAGTTGAGAATCGGTTCAAGCGGAGTTACAACGCCTGCAATGATGTCAAGGAATGCATCTTTCTTAGCTTCAAAGCCCTTAGCGTCGCTGATGCCCCATTTGTATGCATCTTCAACGTCACGGTCATTGATTGCAGTGCGTCTAACCTTTGTTACGTTGCCTGCTTCATCTTCAACAGTCTTAGCCACAGGAATACCGTTAGCTTCATCTGCCCAAAGGAGCTTGCCTTCAGCGTCAGTTGCCTGTTCATATGCGAACCATGTGTAGGTCTTGCCGTCAACAGGGTCAACAACTGTTGTGCCGCCGAGGTTAGCATCCTTGCTATACATTGAAACAGTTTCCTGAGAATAAGTTGTTTCTTTTGTACCGTCTTCGTTTTCAACCACTACTGCTGTTGTCTTATTATAGATGTATTCATAATACTCATAATAATCAGCAACATCAGACCATGTAACAACGTGCGGTGTTGTTACCGGGTTGCCATCTTCGTCAACAGTTGGGTTGCC
The DNA here is from genome assembly GCA_023667385.1 of Ruminococcus sp. Classification (GTDB taxonomy): domain Bacteria; phylum Bacillota; class Clostridia; order Oscillospirales; family Acutalibacteraceae; genus UBA6857. The sequence goes on along the minus strand of JAMPAE010000013.1, from coordinate 2,250 downwards.
GTCTGCATCAAGAACAGGATCTTGTTTCGCAGCAGCAACATCAATAGCTGCGTTGAGGTATGCTTCAAGAGCACTTGAAGATGTCTTATCAGCGAAACCGGCCGGAGTAAGGTCGATACCAACGATGCTGTCAACCAGCGGAAGAACTGTTGAGAGTGTACCGCTCAGGTCATCACCACCGAGGAGACCGATAAGCAAGCCTGTGATTGTGCTCATCATCTGATCGTTGAATGCATATGCTTCAAGGATTTCGTGAACGAGGTCTTTAAGGCTCTGTCCGTTATAGCCGCCGATTTTATTGAGAAGAGCAGCAAATGTTGCGTTTTCTTCAAGGAGCGGGATGAGACCCGGAACTGCGTTCAAAATTGAACCGTCAAACTTCTTGATTGCTCTTCTGAGTCTGCGCTGTGAGAAGTTTGTGCCATCAATGTAGTTAGTATAGATATAGTCAATCTTATCGAATGAGAGATACTCAAGAAGCATGGTTTCAACGTCATATTCGTTGAAGTACTTGAGAAGTACCTTGATAAGGACATATCTGTTTTCGCCTGTGATTGCTGAAATGATTGTATCAATTGTACCTTCTGTATTAACACCGAATGTATTGAGAAGGTTCTTAACAAGGTCACCGCCGAGGATCGTTTCGCAGATGATTTGGATGATTGTGTCAGCTCTGTTTGCTGTCACACCCTTAACAGTACGTGTGCCGTTGCTGTGTTCTTCTGCACCAAAGTAGCGAACAGTCTTAACGTCGCCGATTGTGCAGCACTTAGCAATGATCATCTCGAACAAACCTTTGATTTCAAAGCCGAGGTCAATTGTGATGTTCTTTTCAGTTTCAGCCTTAACAATTGCTTTTTCAATCAGGCTTTCAAGGCCGTCGGCTGTAACAAATGCATTGATAAGCTCGTAAAGATTGTTAACATTGTTCATGCCGAGCGGCTGCATTACCTTTTCATTGATGAGGTTAGTAATGAGACCGTAGATGTCAAGTGCAACAAATTCTTTGCCTGCAGCCTGAACTTTCTTTGCAGTGATGTCGTTAACCATATCAACAAGTGTGATGATTGGAGCGATGAACTGCTCAAGTCCCTGTGCAAGACCTTCTGAATAGATATAGAATACAAGCTGCGGAAGTGCATCAACGATTGTCTTGATTGGTGATGAAACAATCATTGTGATGATTGCGTCAATATAATTGATAACCTGATCAACAAATTCACCGTCGTTTTCCGGAATTTTATCCTTAGGTACGATATTTTCAACACCGAATACCTCAAAGAGAGGAACAATGAATCTGTCGTAACCGTCGCCGGCTGTGATGGTGATACCATCGAGGAGAACGAGGTTATCTTCTGTGAGAAGCAATCTGAGAATCGGAGCGAACGGAGTAAGAATATCACCGAGAAGTGCCAAAACATCTTCATATGTCTTGATGCCGAAGCTGTCAGCCTTGTCGAGCTTAACTTCATATTGATATTCATATACAACGCCGTTTGCATCTGTCTTAACAACATATGCACCTTCGATTACGTCGCCTGTGCCTGCTGATGTGTAGTAGGTTGTTTCGCCGACTTTGACAGTTGTGCTGCCTGTTGTTGCAGGAACTTTATTGCCCTCTGCGTCAAGTACATAAACCGGTGCAGAAGTGTTGTAGATGTAGCCATCCTTATCCTGAGCAGGAACAATCGGATTGCCGTTTTCATCTTTTTCTGCGGTTTCAGCGTTGTACTTAACCTTAACTTTGTGTGCTTCATAAGCATCTGCCCAAGTGTCGCAATTTTTGAAGTATTCAGCGAATGCAGGAGATGCTTCTTTGAAATATGCGAGTGTAACGTCTACGCCCGGAGCAACTTCTTTGATAATCGGAAGAATTGTGCCGATTGTTTCGTTGCCGCCAAGAAGGTTAACAAGCATTGCAACCAGCTTTGTTGCGAAACCTTCTGTCACAACTTCGTTGCCGTCAACGGTTTCTTTGCTGTCTGCAAGAAGACCAACAACAAGATTGTGAACGATTTCTGTCATTTTTGAGCCTTCAAGCTTGATTGAGCCGAGTGCACCTTCCGGAAGGAAGTTCATCACTGCCGGAACGATTGCTGCAACAAGTGAGTCAAGGTCTGACGGAAGTTTTTCAAGCTGAGCTTTGTCAATGCCAATTGCCTCATAATCAATTGCTTCAGCCTGTTCAAGGTTAGAGTAATCCTTGTTTGTTCTGAGCTTGTTGTATTCAACGTCATACCATGAAAGCAA
>JAMPAE010000139.1 GCA_023667385.1 Ruminococcus sp. | reverse complement strand
TACAAAGCACCTGCAATTGATGTCCTGTGAAGCAATTCCGCTTTGTGACGGAGCAGGTGTTGTGTCGCCGCTTTTGCCGCTGCCCTCATAAAGTTCAAAATTTTCATCTTGAAGCACCGTCTGACCGTCCATAAGCACATGATTTGCACCTGTTTTCTTTTTCTTGCCGTTCGGGCGAACAGCACCGTCATCCATGGTCTGCCATGTTTTCGCCACAACAAGACCTGTGCCTGTCAATTTGCTTTGCGTTTCATTTGCACTGTCATTGAAGCCTGCTTCCCTGGCTCTGTGCATTTCCGTTCTTGCAATTCTGACGGCTTTTTTATATCCCATGTCATACTGCTCTGCCAAGCGTTTCGCCATGGATGTATATCTGTCGCCTTGCGTAAGACCGATACCAACCTGCTTACGGATTTCCCATATAATGTCCTTACGGTGTTTTTCAAGCGTATCATTCAAAGTGAGTCCACTCACAGGATTTTCAACAGCACGTTTAATCTGCTGTGCATTAGCACCATTAAGACCTTTCAGACTTTCGGCAAGTTCATCACCGTTGACACTTTTTTGAACAGCATCAACCATACCGTCATAACATACCGAGTAAACCTCGTTAACTGTTTGTTTAATCAGCTTTGCTTCCTTTGCAGTGACAAGGTCGACCTGTTTGGTTAGTTCTTCAAGAAAACGTGCATAACCGCCTTTTTGCTGTAAAATAGCATAGCTGAGGACATCATCCTCAGCCTTTTGTAAATATGTATCTGATAAAAACAGTTGCAGGTCCTTCAATAAAGATTTATACATTTTCCTTATCTCTTTTTCTGCATTCTGCTCTCGGTGTTCGGCAATTCGCCTTGCCTGTATCAGTAGTTTGTCAAGTTCACTTTGTGTCGGCATTTAATCACCCGGATTTATGTATTTTTATTACGATGCTTTAAAGCACATTTACGTGAGCAATATCTCTGTGTATCTGTAGACGCTACAAATGAGCGTCCACACGTTACGCAGTTACGCTGCCCCCCCCGAACCGCCTTGCTCGGTGTTTCTTTTGCATTAGGTTCATCATCTGACTGCTCATCTTCGCCTTGTTCCTCATTTTCATCAACTGAATCAAACAGTGACGGTATCTTTTCCTTTTCTGCTTCAATCATGTTCATAACATAATCAGCATCATCAACCCATGATAAAGCAGCTTCAATTGCAAGTTTAAGCGGATAGCCCAAAGCAACAAGAGCCTGAGCAGCCTGTGCTTCGCCGAGAACATCCAACGGGAAGTTTCTGCTAAATTCAATCGTACATTGCAAGGGGTCAATTTTAATCTGTTTCTTCGCCCATGATGAAGCGAGCACCTTGCACATATACATAAATGCATTTTCAAATTTAGCCTGCTTGATACCGCATTTTGTTTCAAGACCTAACAGCCTGTGTTTCAATGCTTGTCCACTTGAACTGCCCATATTTTCATCACGCAAGTTAGGTGTATGGGTAAAACGATAAATGTTGTTTTCAAGTGTTTTAAGCTGATTTTCAGAAAAACTTGCGTTTATATCTTTGGTGAGGTAATAAACCCTGCCGTTTCCGGTGCCTGTTGTTCTGAATGTAATAATTCCGCTTTGATTCATCTCTTTGGCTTGTTTTTCATCAAGAATGCCATTTTCAAAAACCATATATGCATTTGCAAATGCTTCAATGTCATTTGCATTGTCGCTGATGATTTTGTCATAACTGTCAATCAGAGCAATAACACTTTCAACACTTCCGGTTTCTTCTTCATTGTTTGGTATACCCTGCAGAGGGCAATAATCAAAGCAGTGTTCTGTAGGCTCACCATTCGGTGTATACTCTTCAAGCGAGCCGTAGCTGCCTTTAAAATAGCGTATAGACTTGTTGTCATAAAATTCAGCATACCATTGACGCTTTCCGTTAATGTCGGTAATCGGGAAATAATGAATAGCATAAGCAGGTTCAGTAATGCTTGTTTTTGAAAGCACAATTGTTTCCGATGCAGGTGTGAACATAGCACGTTCATTGCCTTCTTCATCAATATAAAAGAGTCTACCCGAATAGCCGCATATAGCCGCCATTTTGGTACACTCCATATCAACATTATGCATATTGTTTCTTGTCACAAAATCCGTTATAACTTTCTTAGCTGTTTTAACGGCTTCTGTTCCGCCGGTTTCATTTTCGCTTTCTTCAGTTTCCGAATACCCGTAACTGAAAGGCTTGCCGGCAAAGTATCCGACCTCAAAATCAATACATTCACCGAAGAAATTATTATTTACAGTGTTATTAATATCTTCATCCTCGGGAAACCTCGGATGTCGGTCAAATATCGGTACACCCTCTTTAATGCATTTATAACGCTCATATAGTTTTTCGTTATATTTTGCATTTGGACGGTGTTTTTTGATAATTTTATTTATCAGTTCATTAGATATACCCGATTCATCAATTGCATCAATTTCAGCGTTAAAATTCGGATATAATGAACGTTTATTTCTTATTGCGTCCCTTGCCTGCATTTCTTTTCCCTCTTTTCCTTAACTCAGCATAGAGTTTTCTGTCAAAAATAATTTTTGTGCCGCAGTTCGTCAATCCACATTTGATACAGACGGTTATATCGTTGAATTTTACAAAATAATGTTTGCACATCATCTAACCCTCCTGACGCTGACACTTTCAATGTCTTCCATTAACGGCTCAGCAGCATATCTCAATGCATCAAGCAAATGGTTATTTGCATCAACAGCCTTAGCCATTGCATTGCCGTATTTATCTTCAAGCCAATGATATATTTCGATTTCATTCTTGAAGTTTTGACAATGCACATCAACAATAATTTCATATCCTTGCAGCCACCTGATACCACGATTAATGCTGTTTGCTGTTTTCTTAACCGGAATAGCATTAACGCCATGCATGGCAAGGTAATCAATAGTTTTTAAATCTGCATTGTCGCAACGTACATATTCGTCACCTATCATTGACTTTGTTTCTTCAAGCAAATCTTCATCAGTCATGCCGGCTCTGTATAATTCATCAAAAATATAAATTTTCTTACGCTTTCTGTCGTGATGAAATCTGACAAGTGCGTTCGGATCTCGTGCATAACCGAAGTCAAGGCCGTTGTAAATATTGTCAAACGTCGGAATGAGTTCGGACAAATCCTCAACGTGCCAATTTGTAAAGATAACGTTGCCGAGGATACCCCAGTTACCGAGCGTATAAACGTTGTAATAATATGGGTCGGTTTCATCTTCAAGAGCTTCTCGGTCCTCTTTAGTGAGGAATTTATTATCTTTGTATGTAGTTTTTAGAATCAAGAGTTTGTCATCTTGATATACGTTTTTATTGTCTTCCCATCTGCCGAAAAACTCTTTGTAAATCCAGTGAGTTTTAAGTATTGGGTTAAATGCCAAAACAACAAACTTAGCTTTATCAGATATACCTCTTAAGCGCTTTGTAACCTGTTTATAGGCTTGTCTTGATATTTCAGTGGCTTCTTCAAGAAGAACCCTTTCAAGCACTCCGTTAATCGGTGTTATTGATTTGATTTTTTCCGGGTCGTCAAGTCCTGCAAACAAAATTTGCTTGTTATTTGCCTTGCAGGTGATAACCATGTCTGATTTATTTATGCTGAACTCGCCTGTCAAATTCATAGCCGAAATAGCCTTGATTATTTCATTGTAAATTGAACGTCGTATAGTTTTAGCAACATTTCTGCAACACATCCAGTTGGCGCCCTGTATTACGTCAACTACAATCCTTTGAGCAAGAAAGAAACTTTTTCCACTGGATGAACCACCGAAGAATATCTGTGTTTTGTGCGTTGCTTGCATATACGGTATATATGCGTCATTAACAACTACGTCTATATCTTTAGTCATCCGGAATCATGTTTTCTGTTGCAGGAACAATGTTAATATTAAATACAGGCGGTGTTTTGTCCTCAACATCTTTGTCCTTTATTAATTTAAAACGTTCTTTTTCCAATTTAAGGCGAGCAATGTCATATTGATGTTTATGTTTATCTTTCGGATTGAGTTCAAAGTAATCCTCAAGAAATTTCAGCGATTTCATCTTGTCGGCAAGTTTAATCCGTATTTCTCCTTTTTCGGTGTAAACCTCTGAAATAAGAGAACCATCAACAGTGGAACTGTCATGCACAGTGACTTCTGTATCAAGATACGAACGCATTGACTTTTCACCTGTATTCGGATTTGTAACAGTTAATATTTCACCGTTGGCAATAATAGGTTTACGTGTGGTTTTAAAATCAACGAAGTCCGTAATATCAGCGAAAGCGATCTTCATATGCATTTCAACTATGTCATCACCACATAGAAAACCAAGCGTTGAATTTTTAATTTCACGCAGCCTTTTAAGCTCATTTTGAATCCGAACATTTCCGAACATCCTCGGACCTGCTGACAAGGCTGTTTCATATGAGCAATTATAGGCTTTCATATATGCTAAAGTTGCGTTCCGATTTTGCATGAACCTAACGCAAAATTCCCTTTGTTTATCGGTCAACTCAGGGTTTTTATCAGCTTCATCAGCCATAGCTTTTACGACCGTTTCAGTGACAATGTTTTCGGTTGCAACTTTACTGCTTTTAGGTTGCAACTTTTTTCGGGTTTTGGTTGCAACTTTTTCACCTTTCCAATAGCGTGAAGCCCACGATTTTACGGTACTTTCAGACACGCCGTATTTGCTGGCTATGTCTTTGTATTTCATTCCACTTTTCCAATCGTGATATGCTTCATCACGTGCACTCATTTCATTGTCACCACCTCATCTCTTTTTATATGTCAAAATTACCCCGTTCAATTTTTGAACGGGGTTAGTATGTATTTAATTATTTACTGTGCAAGAAACTTATTCACAAAATAGCCTTGACCTTTTCCGGTTACTTTCGTTGTTTTGGTTATCCTTATACTGCCGTCTGGGTTGTTTATAGTTGTTTCTTTGACCTCAAACAGCCCTAAATCCATGCTTCATTGTGTCGGCATATTTCGACTTGAACCGCTTTTTATCAAATATCCGTTCGTACG
>JAMPAE010000138.1 GCA_023667385.1 Ruminococcus sp. | reverse complement strand
CAAGAACAGCCATAAAAAACCTCCATAAAATATGTATGAATTTTATCCGATACATATTAAGATATTATATCAAACATGAAAGGAAATATCAAGGCAATCAAAGCAGATATGTACGAAAAGCAAACTTTGCAAAAAGCAAAAACATCAAAAAATGAAAAAAAGCATATAAATTAAGTAACCGCTTTTTACATAAGGGCAATGCCAATGCTGTATTAATTCGCCCGATGCTGAAAAAGTGTTACTGAGGATACCGATTCTCAAAAATCTTGTATGTTTAATTTAAGTCTGATTCAGACGGAAAGGGTCATAAAAATGAAAAAATACTATCCTGAAAACTATCTCATCACAACTGAGGAAAACAAAAACGCACTCTCGTCAAAAGCATCGCTCAAAGAGGCTTACTATAACGGGAGAGTGCTTGAGGCGAGGGCTGTCATGTGTGATAAGGAACACAACCTGCACGTTGATTTGGGCGCAATGAAAGGTGTGATACCGAGAGCTGAGGGCGCAATCGGCATTGATGACGGCTCTGTGCGTGACATTGCAATCATTTCAAGGGTCAACAAGCCCGTCATGTTCAAAATCACAGGCTTTGAAGCCGATGAAAACGGAGAAATGTATGCCGTTTTGAGCCGCAAAGCAGTTCAGCTTGACTGCATGAATGAATATATATCAACCCTCACGCCGGGCTGTGTCATCGACGCAGTTGTGACGCACATGGAAAACTTCGGCGTGTTTGCAGACATCGGCGCTGGAATTTCCGCCCTGATGCCGATTGACAGCATTTCCGTTTCACGCATTCCGCACCCCTCGGCAAGGTTCACGGCGGGGCAAAAAATCAAGGCCGTTGTTAAAAGCGTTGACGAGGCGAACAGAATCACGCTCAGCTATAAGGAGCTGCTTGGCACATGGGAGGAGAATGCATCGCTGTTCAGGGCGGGGGAGACTGTGCCCGGAATTGTGCGCTCGGTTGAGCGATATGGCATTTTTGTGGAGCTTAAACCGAACCTTGCAGGCCTTGCTGAGTATGTTCCCGGTGTTGTGCCGGGTCAGCACGCAAGCGTTTACATCAAAAATCTGATTCCGGAAAGGATGAAAATCAAGCTGATTATTGTTGATTCGTTTGATGCGGAATATCCCAATGACCAGGTAACATATTACAACGAAAGCGACTTCATAGACCGCTGGGTATACTCACCCGAAAACTGCTCAAAAACAATCGAAACGGTGTTTTCCCCGTTTGACTTTGCCGAAACGGCAATATGAATTAATCCATAAAACAATCCCACTGTTCAAAAAGCAGTGGGATAAACGCTATCAAAAATAACCTTCATGTATTCGGTTCTGCCGTCGAGAATACGTTCGATTCTGACAGCTTGATTTTCTATTGTGTAGAAAGCTATGTAGTTGCCGCAAATCAAGCAGCGATAATCGGTTTCAATGCCTGTTTTCGCTTTCATGCTGATGCCCATGTTAGGCATTTGCATGAGTCTGTAGCATGATTGAACTATTCTGTCAGTAACGGCTTTTGCAGAATAGGGATTCAATAATTTGTATTCAATGTAATCATGAATCTCCTTCAAATCAAGTCGAGCTTTTTTGGTGAAAATTATTTTCATAATACAACCCCAAATTCTTCAGCTATAGCTTCAATTGAAATACAATCTTCATCCGTAGGGGAACTGTTTCTGCCAATTTCAAGTTCCTTCATCAAAATTGCAACGGCTTCTTCTTTCGTCATTGTTTTTTTTTCGTGGCTTGAAGCGGTGACTGCAAATGGCAGACTTTGAGTGTTGATTGATTGCTGAAGAAAAACGTTGATTGCATCGGTTAAGGTCAGTCCGCATTTTGCAAAAATGTTCTCAACCGCTGATTTCACTTCCGGGTTGATGCGCATTTGAAATGTTGCGGTTTTCGGTAAATTGACAACTGATAAATTTTCTTGCATAGTAATCACCTCAACAATAGTATAACCGATTTTGTGAAAAAGTCAACACAAAGTAATTACAAAATATATACAAATAAATAAAAACAATCCCACTGTTAAAAAACAGTGGGATAAATTTTACCTTGGTTGGGTAAGCTTATTCAGCGTCGTCTTCTTCGATTTCAAATTCAATGCTTTCACCGCAGTTCGGGCAGGTTGAAACGCCGTCATCTTCGATGCAGTCAAGTGAAATGCAAACTTCTTCGCCGCAGCTTGGGCAAACAAATTCAACGCAATCATCTTCACAGCAGCAGTCGCAGTCATCGTCATCGCAGCAGCAATCACAATCACAGTCGCAATCATCATCGCAGCAGTCGCAGTCATAAACAAATTCTTCAACATCACCGAGATCTTCGTCGATTTCTTCGATGTAATCGCTGAGGTCTTCAAAATCCTCCTCAATGTCGCTGATGTCTGAAGCAATTTCGTCAAGTGTATCAACGATGGCAGCAAAAAGCTTGCCTTCCTTTGAATCGTCATCAATGTCAAGGCCTTCCATGAGACCTCTGAGATATGCTACTTTTTCTGAAACTGACATAATACAATTTCCTTTCTTAATTAATATAGCTTGATTAGAACACAGTGGTATTAACTAAAACTTATGCACGACCCATGTATTCGCCTGTTCTGGTGTCAATCTGAATCATTTCGCCCTCGTCAATGAAGAGGGGAACCTTAACCTCAGCACCTGTTTCAAGGGTTGCCGGCTTGGTTGTGTTTGTTGCTGTGTCGCCCTTGAAGCCCGGGTCAGTCTTTGTAACCTGAAGCTCAACAAAGTTAGGCGGTTCAACACCGAAAACATTGCCTTTGTATGAAAGAATCTTACAAACCATGTTTTCTTTTACAAACTTGAAGTTATCTGAAAGGTCGCTGCTGTTGATGGGGATAAGCTCATAGCTTTCCGGATCCATGAAGTAATAAAGATCGCCGTCGTTGTAAGAATATTCCATGTCTTTTCTTTCAACAAAAGCAGTCGGGAACTTGTCAGACGGGTTGAATGTACGTTCAACAACTGAGCCGCTGATTACGTTTCTGACTTTTGCACGAACAAAAGCTGCGCCCTTACCGGGTTTAACGTGCTGAAATTCAATAATCTGAAGAACGTTGCCATCCATTTCGAATGTAACGCCGTTTCTGAAATCACCTGCTGATACCATTTTAGTTTTCCTCCGAAAATATAAAAAGTTTTACGTGCCTATTTTATAACAAGTTATAACTTTTTTCAAGTCTTTCTTGAAAAAACCTTCATCTTAGCGTAATATTTTAATGAAGATTTGCCCTAATTCTTACAATTTTCTTATATTTTCCGTTTATTGTTCAGTTTTTTGTCATGTTGTGCTATAATTTTTGTTGATGAAAAGTTCATCACAAATCGCTTGACAGAAAGGAAATGCATTTTTGCATTATATAATGAAAATGAAGATTAAAAAATTCGCTGTGCTTTTTCTTGCATTGACAATGCTTGCACTTTGTGCCTGCTCAAATCAGCTTGAGCAATCGCCGCCCGATGCAACCGATGAAACAACCGAATCGCCAATTTCACGTGTGACCTTTCCTGAGGGATACTCGGCAGTTCAAATTGCCAAAAAGCTTGAGGAAAACAAGGTTTGTTCTGCCGAAGATTTTATGGCGGAAGTTCAAGATCTTGAAAAAGTCAGGGCAAACTATAAATTCGCCGCAGAAATCACCAATGAAAGCAACAGAGCTTTTGCTTTGGAGGGCTATGTTTTCCCCGATACTTATGAATTTTACAAAGGTGAAAGCGCAGCAAGTGCACTCGGACGCTTTTTGAAAAACGCCGAAGCAAAATTGCCTGATGAATATTATGCCCGTGCAAAAGAGCTCGGATACACAATGGGTGAAATTATCACGCTGGCTTCAATCATCCAAAAAGAGGCAGGCATCAAGGCTGAGATGGGCAAGGTTTCGTCCGTGCTTCACAACCGCATTGAAAGCCCCGATTACGGCAGGCTGCAATGCGATGTAACAATCAACTATGTCAACGACTATGTGACCGATTCGCCGTATATTGACGGTGACACGGAAAAATTTGCTGAGCTTTATAACACCTATAAGTGCAAAGGTCTGCCCGTCGGCGCAATTTGCAATCCCGGTGCAGACGCAATCAAAGCGGCACTTTATCCCGAAGATACAAATTACTTCTTCTTCGTCACAGACGCAGAGAAAAACTATTATTATGCCGAAACCTACAAACAGCATCAGGAAAACTGCAAAAAATGCGGCTTAACCGGCTGAGTTGAGCTGCAACTGAAAACGGCCGCTGACATTAAGCGGCTTTTTTTTCGTATTGCGGGGCAAGCGTGTAAAATCGGCACGGTTCTGCCCGCATATTAAAAAAATCATAAAATCTACTACATATTGTTATTATTCGACTTATTTCAGCAATATATTCCCTGAAAATGTTGTATTATTTTGTTGTACTCAAACAGGGTACAGCAAAAATTTCAAAAATGAAGGTGATGTAAAATGGAAAAATTCCACTCGCACGCACTGAGGCTCAGAATAATTCTCACAGCCTCAAAAATTGACTCTTTCAACCGTCTTATTTCACTGTTTTTGAGCTATGATTCGTTGCGAAAACTGCAATGTATGCTGAAACTTGACGAACAGCTTTTGCAATGCCGCAAGCAGCTTGATTCTCTCGTTCGGGAATTTATTGTGAAATATGCCGACATGGGTTACCGATTCAATCTTGTTTCGGGCGCTGACTGTTATAATGCAATATAAACAGAGAATGACGTCGATTTGAACCGACGTCATTTTTTATAACAATTTTAATCTGTCTTTTTCCTCAGTCAGGCAAAACAGCACGGGCTTTTCTTTTTCTCTTTCGTTCGGCTGATGACAAACGAAATAAAGCTTGCCGTCAAAGCCGCTGAAAATCATGCCGTGACCGCCGTCTTTTAAAAAAAGCAGCTTATCTTCGTGCATCCAGTTCCCGTCAATTTCATCGTTGTCGCTGAATGAAACCGCTTCGCAATAGCTGCCGCTGATTGAACTTGACCAAATCATGAGCAGCCTGCCGCTTTCGGTGCGATACATAAACGGTCCG
>JAMPAE010000137.1 GCA_023667385.1 Ruminococcus sp. | reverse complement strand
TAGATATAGCCGAAATCACGGCAACGCATCAATGAGCGACAGATTGAAAGCCCAAGCCTGACTGTTTCATTGAGAGTAAACGAAAAATCATTCAGCAAATCAGCAAGTGAGCGCATACGCTCCATGCGAATCAGAATGAGTCTGCCTTTTCCGTCGCTGGTGGCTCGAGTTTCCCATTCTTCGTAGTTCACAAAGAATTTGCCGCTGTCCATTTTTTTGATTATGTCAATGTTATCTGTGATGTTTTGAACAATGCTGTCACTGTCATTTTCAGTTGAAATTTCGCCGATATTGTTAAAATTAATGCTTTCATCACGGCTGCCTCCTGTTCTGATTGTTTTCAGAATGGAGCGCTCCTTTGTGCCGTCAGCGTTTTGTCTGATTATTGTATATACCTTGCCGTCTGTGCCTGAGCCAAGTTGCTTTTCGGTGTACCAGTTTCCGAAGACCGGGTCAAATGCTTGTGCCATGTTTCATCATTCCTTTATATTAAAATTACCAAGAAAAAGTCATAAATGTATTTTTTTAAAAATCAGGGTGCAAATGTTTTACGCTGATTGTTATAAATTTGATTCTATATAGATAGAGTATAACACATCAAAAGAAAAATTGCCATGATTTACCGCAAAATATCCACGTTTCAATTATTAAAATTTTTATGCCGACATAGTTTTATCATAGGCAGGTTTTTAATGCGGATTCCTATTGACAATATTAAAATAAAATAATAAAATATAGTTTAGAAAAACCTTTATGGAGGAAAAAATATGAGTGACGAAATATTCAGTGAAAATGACCTTGTGACGGTTGTTGACGACGATGGAAAAGAGTTCCTTTTTGAAGAACTCGACAGAATCGAAACAGACAATGGAAACCGTTATGTTGCGCTCATTCCCGTTCATGAAAATGAAATTGAAATTCTTGATGATGACGGTGATGTGCTTATTCTTAAAGTGATTGAAGAAAACGGCGAAAATTATCTTATTCAAATTGAGGATGAAGATGAATTTAACGAAATCGGCAACATTTTTGAGGACAGACTCATTGACAAATATGAGCTTCAGGAAGAGGAATAATCCGATTCAAACTGAGTTATAATTTAAGAGGGACAAAAAATCCCTCCTCCAATCCTGCTGTGTTCGGTCACTTTGGCGGTTATAACCCAACACGTTTTTAAACGGAGAGACGCTCTGTCAGTGGATTGCAGACCTCCCAAGATTGTGCGGTATACCGTGCATGAGGACGAAGGGAGCGTGAATCTGATTGGCTATCACCACCCTGCTATATGCAGGTTATATACGTCAACCCGGCACAGCGGGAAGCTTTTTTTGAAATAAGAATTAAAAGTGAATAGTGAAGAAGTGAAAGTGGCGAAAGTCACTTTTATTTTTTTGTGGTTTTGGGTGATACTATCAATAACAAAGCTTGAAATGGGAAATCACATGAAAAAATACAGAGTTTATCTTTCGGGGGTTGCGATTGGGTTTATCAATGCGCTGTTTGGAGCAGGCGGCGGAATGATTGCCGTACCGTTGATGCGGTCGATGGGTCTGAACCAAAAGCAGGCGCAGGCAACCGCCATCTGCGTCATTTTGCCGCTTTCTGTCATCACTTCGGCAGTATACCTTAAAAACGGACTGGTCACATTTTCGGATGCCGTTGTTTTTGTTCCGTTCGGCGTCATTGGTGCAATCATCGGCACGAAGATTTTCAAAAGCATCAGCAGCTCAGCTTTGAAAAAGTTTTTTGCCGTATTCATGCTTTGGGCGGGCATCAGAATGATTATGCGGTAACGGAGAGTGATCATGAGTCTTTCAAAAATTATTTTCTCCTGCCTTGCAGGTGTCATCGGCTCAATGGGCATGGGTTCAGGCACGGTGTTGATTATATATCTGACCGTATTTTTGAATTTTGAGCAAACAAAAGCGCAGGGCATCAATCTGCTGTTTTTTCTGCCGTGCGCCGTTTATTCAATTGTGACGTACTCACATCGAGGCATAATTAACAAAAAGCCGCTGTCAAAGCTGATTTTGTCCGGTTTTATTGGTGCCTGCATCGGATATGCTGTGCTCACGTTTATGCCCACTCACCTGCTCGGCAAGCTGTTCGGCGGATTTTTGATTGTGCTGGCAATCAGAGAATTGCTCAGCTTCAAAGGAAAACAGAACAGCCAATGAAAGGATTGCTCTCATTGGCTGAATTTTTTATAGCTTGCGCTTTCTCGCTGCGAGATAATCTTCAAGAATCATCACCGCAGAAACAGCGTCAACAATGTTTTTGCGCTTTTTGCCCCTGACGTTCACTTCGCTGAGTGCACGATGGGCGGAAACCGTTGTCAGGCGTTCATCCTGCATGACGGTTTCGATTTTTGTCGCTTCTTCAAGCTGCTTTGCAAAAGCACGGCACTTTTCTGCCCTTTCTCCGCAGGAGCCGTCCATGTTTTTCGGCAGACCTACAACAAACAGTTCAGCCTTTGCATTTTGAGCTTCAAGACAGATTTTTTCAATGAGCTTCGGCTCGTACTTTTCAAAAACTACGCCTATCGGTGATGCGAGAATTTCATTTTTATCACAGACTGCAAGTCCTGTTCTTGCGTCGCCATAATCAACGGACATAATAATCATAGCTTACTCACCTATACAATTATGCTGCTTCGCCCGAAACGGGTTCAGGCGGCTGCTCACTTGACGGAACAGTTGGAGCTGATGTCACAGGCGGCGGTGCAGTTGTTGTTGGCGGAGCGGTTGTGACAGGTGCTGTTGTTGTCGGCGGAGCCGTTGTTTCCGGAGCTTTTGTTGTTTCCGGAGCCGTGGTTGTTGTTGACTTAGCAGGCTCGGTTGTCTTTTCCTCAGTTGTTTTTTCAACAGTGGTTTTCACCTCTGTTGTGACTTCGGTTGTAACTTCCGGGACGGTTGTTTTTGCCGCCTTGACCGCAGCATTGATTTCATCCTTATCGGCACCGACTTCAATCAAAACATCCTTGAAGGTCTTAGATTTCAGATTTTTGTGCAAATCACTGAAAACAGTTTTGAAAATTGTTTTTGCCGGGTTAGTTGAGCCTGTGTGCAGGTCGGCACGATAGTCATAACCGTACCAAACGGCGCAAACGTAATAAGGTGTGCCGCCGCAGTACCACTTATCGCAGTTATCTGAAGTTGTACCTGTTTTTGCAAAAGTCTGGAAGCCGCTGATTGCTGAACCGTAGCCGGTACCGTTTGACTGAGTTACAGCTTTGGTCATCATTGAAAGCGTTGAGTTTGCCGTTGCGGCTGAAATTGCACGCTCAGGCTCATTTTTCGTGTTGTCAAGCAGTGTCTTTCCGTTGCGGTCAACAACTTTATAGTAACTGTATGCATTATAATAGCGGCCACCGTTGCCGAACGTTGCAAATGCTGAAGCCATTTCAAGCGTGGTAACACCTGTGTTAGTACCGCCGACAGCAAGACAACTGAGCATCATGTCGTTACTGGTGAGATTAAGGTGGAATTTATCATTACAATATTGAAGCGACGTTTTCAGCCCGAGCTGCTCACTGAGGATACGTGCCGGAACAGTGTTGAGTGAGCGAACAAGTGCCTCTTGAGCTGTGATGTAACTGCCTGAACCGTGGTCGCCGTTGAAGTTGCGAGGCCACGGACTTCCGTCAACCGTGATTGCCTTTTCAAGAATTGTTGATGCAGGCGTAATCAGATTTTCCTCAATTGCAGGAGCATAAACAGAAAGCGGCTTGATTGACGAACCCGGCTGGCGCTTTGCACGCTTATCAGTTGCACGGTTATAAACACGGTTTTTGGTTTTCTCTCCCGTACCGCCGACAAGTGCAACAATTCTGCCCTGATAATCCATGATTACCATTGATGATTCAGGCAGATTTCCACGCTTATCCTTTGATGCATATGGGAAGCCGGTACGATTTTTATAGATGCTTTCAAGCTTCTCCTGAGCAGAGAGGTCAACTGCGGAATAGATGCTCAAACCGCCATAGTAAACCATGCGCCATGCTTCGTTATATTCATAGCCGTATTCAGCTTGCAAATCGGCAATGACCTGGTCGATTACATATTCCTCATACCATGAAAGGGTCTGTGTGCTTGAACTGCCTGACGAGGTTGAGGTGTTTTTCTTTTCGGCAATTTTAACCTTGGTTTTCAACGCTTTGTTATAGCGTTCTTCCGTAATTTTACCCTCGTCCCACATATACCAAAGACAAGTATGCTGCCTTTTGATTGTTTTTTCGAGGTTAACAAAAGGATTGACTGTATATGGTGATTTTGTGATTGAGGCAAGGATTGCACATTCCTCAAGCGTCAAATCCTTAACTTCTTTGTTGAAATAAGTTTCTGCGGCAGTTTTAACGCCATAACAACCTGCGCCGAGATAAACCGTGTTGAGGTACGCCTCAAGAATCTCGGTTTTGGAGTATTCCTTTTCAAGGTTAAGCGCTTTCATGATCTCGTTAAACTTACGGTTATAGGTTGCAGAGTTTTGACCCGTGAGATTTTTGATGAGCTGCTGCGTGATTGTTGAACCGCCCTGACCGCTGTATTCAGGATTAATGAGAACGCCGATTGTGCGAATCCAGTCAACACCGCTGTGCTTATAGAATCGCTTGTCCTCAAGGCAGATAAACGCCCAGAGAAGATTTTCGGGCATTTCGTCATAGTCAACCCAAATGCGGTTTTCCGAGCCGTGAAGCCTTGCTTGTTCAACGGGCTTATTCTTGGAATTATAAGCATACATGATTGAAGTCTGACTTTGCGAGCTTTTGTAGTTATCAAGGTCAACAGCGGTTTTTCCGTTAACAACGCTGTTGACGTGCGAAAGCACGGTTGAGCCAACGATGATGAAAGTCAGCATTGCTGAAACAAAAAGGCAGAACAGCACAAGAAATGTTTTATAAAGTGCAGGGTGTTTCTTTTTGAAACCCTTGAGCTTCTTTTTCGCCTTTTTCTTTTTGGCAGCTTTTTTGGGAGCTGTGCGTGCTTTTTTCGGCACAGTAATCTTTTTATCATTTGAGTCCATTGCCATAAGAAGCGAACCTCCGAACAAAATATTTAATAAAAC
>JAMPAE010000136.1 GCA_023667385.1 Ruminococcus sp. | reverse complement strand
AAAAGTGTCTCCTTTTTTGTTTCTGAGGCGTGGTAATATATAGATAATGTTTTAACAAATATAGTATTTCCTGAGGTATACCTCATGGTTTGTTGATATAAGTTTCGTTAGAATTTTGTCGAATTTTAGCGAAAGCAGGTCTGTAAAAGTGAGGAAGGTATACGAAGAAATTTTGAAAACAACATTTAGAGAAACAGTTGTGCTGAAACGCAGTCAATTGCATTTTACGCAGGCAAAAATGGCGGAACTGCTTGAGATGTCAGAACGGTCATACAGTGACTTGGAGAATGGACTGTTCTGTTGCAGTGCAGTGACGCTGATGTTGTATTTGACTTACTGTTGTGATGATGTGCAGAGATTTGTTGATGAAATGAAGCGCAAAATTGAGCGGGCTGTTGAAGATGTGGCGTAAGGAGGTGAAACTATGGAAATGAACAAAGAAATCAAAAGAACGAATCCGTTGTACTTGGCTGAGCTTGACAGCGGCGTAAAAATTGCCGTATACGGTGATTATGCAATCGGTGATGACAGCAGGACATACTATCATGTTGGCTGTGAGCAGGATGGTGATATGCTGGTGACCCTCGGCTGGAGCTGCAAAGCGGACGAAGCTGTTGTGGTGTGAACTTTTTTATATGAAAATTGCCCCACGAGTGGGTTTGGGGTGTTATATCTTTTTACAATTGATACCTCCATATTGTGAAATCACAATCTGTGCGAACTTTGCGTTGGAGTTTTTGATGTTGATTGGATATTGCAGGATTTTTTCATATTGCCACATCAGCAATCACCCCTGTTGTCCCACGGCCACGGACCTTGTGTCCAGTCTGAACCTAAGCCTGTTGAATTGTTCAGCGGTCCGTAAGTGCATTCGTATTTTTCAAGCATTTCAGCATAGCGTCTCTTGTATTTTTCAAGAAGCTCTGCGGCGGTTTGATCGCATGGGTGCGAGTCAAGATAGAGATGCAGATCCCACATGGAAAATCTGATTGCCATCAACTGTTGCTTGAGGTTGTTCTGACTAATCGTCATCTGCAACACCCCACAAGAAGCGGCTTGTCGAGCACCGGGAAAACAGAGCCTTGGCACAAAGCCTTTTCGCACGGATAAACATCATTGCATTCCTGATAAGGAACATAAGCCATTGCGACAACCGGGTTTTCCGGAAGCATCGTGGTGGCTTTGCATTTGTTTTCCATGCATCTTGAGGGTTGGTTTTGTTGCGGATAACCATACGTGTTTCTGTAGTTGTTCATATGGTATCTCCCCTTAAATGTTTGCGGGCAGAGGGTTTTCTCTGCCTTTGTTATCATAGTATGATTTTGCGCTCTTTTGGTGAGCAAACAATATTGACAAAGAGAAATGTTGTAGTATAATTTTAACGGAGGTGACGGCAGTGTTTGTGATTTCGTTTGGCCATAAAAAAGCTTCGGTTGAGCTGAGGCAAAAGTTTGCGTTTAATGATGAAAAATGCGGCAAGCTTTTTGATTGTCTCAGGGGTATCGGCGTTACATCCGCTGTTTATCTTGCAACGTGCAACAGATGTGAGCTTTATGTTGGTTCAAATGTCTATCAAGCACTTGAGGTGCTTGCCGATTTTTCGGGCGCTGAACGGTGTGAAATTAAGAATCATGTGCTCATTTTTGAAGGTAAAAGAGCAGTGCGTCATTTGTTTTCTGTTGCGTGCGGGCTGGAATCAATGGTGCTTGGTGAAGATGAAATTTTGGGGCAGGTGAAGCGTGCCTTTGCTTTTTCAAATGAACTGGGCTTTACCGATTATGAGTTCAACACTGTGTTTAAATTTGCCGTAACCGCTGCAAAAAAAATTAAGACTGAAACCATGCTTTCAAAGTCATCAGTGTCAGTTGCAACTCTTGTTGCTTCAAAATGTCACAGGTTCGCTAAGGGCAAAAAAGCAGCTTTGATCATCGGTGCCGGCGGTGAAATCGGCAGCAAAATTTGCAAGAATCTGCTTTCATACGGTGATTTTGAAATTTTTGCAACTGTCAGGGAAAAGCACATTGGCGAAAGCGGTGTGCAGATTATTTCCTATGCTGACAGATATTCATATATAGATAAGGCCGATGTTATAATATCGGCAACACGCAGTCCGCATTTTACTGTTACGGGCGAAAATGCGGCACAGCATATTCACAATGGAAAGCCAAGGCTGTTTGTTGATTTGTCGGTTCCTCGTGACATTGACGAAGCAGTTTCAGAGCTTCCGTTTGCTGAGCTTGTGACAATTGATGATTTTCAGGCGGCTGCCGAACGGAACAATAATTTGAAAAAGCATGAGCTTGCATCGGCAGGCGAAATGCTGGACAATGAGCTTGATATGCTTTTCAAAGAGCTTGTGTTTCATCAGTCGCTTGGCTTTCTCAAAGAATTTTCGCTTGCAAACGGCGGGGATGATTTCATGCGCTTTGTTTATAAATTCCGTGACGCAGCAGATTCACAAACGTTTGAAAGCTTTGTTGCAACGCTGAAGAAGGCTCAGGAAGTTGAGGGTTAATATGACGCTTTTTCCATTTTTTGAAAATATTGACAATAAAACCTTTCTTGTAATCGGCGGAGGAAAGATTGCAAAAGGCAAAATCAAGCGTCTTTCGGCTTTCACAAAGAACATTGTTGTGCTTGCCGAGCAGACGGATATAACTAACTTTAAGGTTATCAAAAAACGGTTTGAGGATGCCGACATTTTCCTTGGAGATTACGTCATTGGAGCAACCGACAGCCACGAAATCAACACGAAAATTGCATCTCTTTGCAAGGCAAACAAAATCCCTGTGAATGTTGTTGATGACCCGGAAAACTGCACATTCATTTTTCCAAGCCTCATCAAAAGAGGAAACCTGACAATCGGAATCACAAGTGCGGGCAAAAGTCCTGCTTTGAGTCGGCACGTCAGGCAGAAGATCGAAGCTGTGCTCCCCGATAATATTGATCAGGTGCTTGAAAGAGCGGGGCAGGTGCGTGATTGGCTCAAGGATAACGAGCCGGTGCAGAAAGTCAGAAGCAAAGCGAATAAAAAAATCCTCGCTGCCCTGTTGGAAGACGGCGAAGTAAGCGACAGTGATATTGAAAAAATCCTTGAAAAATGCAGAGGTGACGCCGATGAATGAGCGCAAAAATTGCATAATTGCAACAAGAGGAAGCCGCCTTGCAAAAGCACAAGCGATGATTGTGAAGCAGGCGATTGAACAGCTTGGTGTGTCGGTTGTCCTGCTTGAAGTTTCCACAAAGGGAGATAAAGACCAAACGAGTCCTCTGTCCGTTATCGGCGGAAACGGATTGTTCGTGAAAGAAATTGAAAAGAAGCTGATTTCGGGTGAGGCGGATCTTGCAGTGCACAGCGGCAAAGATTTGCCATTTGAGCTGGCAGGCGGGCTCATGATTGCGGTAACGCCGAGAGCGGCAGACTGCGGTGATTGCATTATCAGCATGAAAAGCCTTGATGAGCTTGAAACACCCGTCATCGGCACAGGCAGTGCAAGGCGAATCAGCCAGTGTCTGCGTCATTATCCCAATGCGCTTTATGAAAATATCAGAGGTAACGTTGATACCCGAATTGAAAAGCTGAAAAGCGGTTTGTTTGACGGCATTATCCTTGCGAAAGCAGGGCTTGACAGGCTGAATGTTGATTTATCGCAGTTTCATGTCAGAAGCTTTGAGCCGGATGAGTTCATCCCTGCCGCTTGTCAAGGTATCATTGCCGTGGAATGTCGAAGTGATGACGCCTCAATGCTGAACCTGCTTTCAAAAATCAACCATGAAGCAACAATGAAGCGCTTTTCTGCTGAAAGATATATGCTTTCATGTTTGCAGGCTGATTGCTCAGCAGCGGTTGGCGTTCATGCAGAGCTTGACGGCGAAAGCATTGAAATCACAGCAGAGCTTAACGGTAAACGTGCAAAAAAAGGCGGCTCTTTTTCATTATATAAAGAGCTTTGTGAAAAAATTAAGGAAGAAATCTATGGGTAAAGTTACATTAGTCGGCGCCGGATGCGGCAAAGGTCTGATTACGGTGAAAGGCATTGAAAAGCTGAAAGAAGCCGATGTGATTGTTTATGATGATTTGATTGATCAAAACCTGTTGAGCGTTGCAAAGGATGAATGTGAGCTTATTTATGTTGGAAAGCGTATTGGAAAGCACAGCGAAAATCAGCAAAAAATTAATGAAATTTTGATTGAGCAGGCGCAAAAGGTGAACGCTGTTGTGCGGCTCAAAGGCGGTGACAGCTTTGTTTTCGGCAGAGGCGGTGAGGAAATCATTGCAATGAAAAATGCAGGCGTTGAATTTGAAGTGATTCCCGGCGTATCCTCGGCGATTGCCGTGCCTGAGCAGTTTGGGATTCCCGTTACGCACCGTGGAGCTGCACAGTCGTTCACTGTTGTCACAGGTCACACTGCAACGCAAAATGAGGAAAACTACGCTGCCCTTGCAAAGCTTAAAGGTACGCTTGTTTTTTTGATGGGGCTTCACAATGCCTCACACATTTCGTCTGAGCTGATTGCAAACGGCAAGGCTGAAAGCACGCCATGCGCAATTCTTTCAGATGGCTTCGGCGCAAACAGCAAGCGCATCAACTGCACGCTGAAAACACTGCCCGAAGCGGCAAAGCAGGCACATACTCCGGCAGTCATTGTGGTTGGTGAAACGGCGATGTTTGATTTTTCAAAAACGCTTTCATCTGAGCTTTCGGGCGTTTCGGTAACAGTGACAGGCACAAAGCAGTTCACAAAAAAGCTCAGCAAAGCGCTGGAAAATGAGGGCGCTTATGTGACAGCCTATCCTTATCTTGAAATTAGCCCGCTGAAAGATGTCATACCTGCCGATTTAGCCGTCTATGATTGGCTGATATTTACAAGTGCAAACGGCGTTGATGTGTTTTTTGATTGCATGAAAAAGAGAAATGTTGATTTTCGGTCTTTTACGCACCTGAAGTTTGCCTGCATCGGAAAGGGCAGTGCGCAAAAGCTTCGGGAACACGGCTTCAATGCTGATTTCATCCCAAGCACATATACGGCAAAAGCACTTGGTGAGCAGCTTGCACAGCACGTCAAATCAAACGAAAGACTGCTGATTTT
>JAMPAE010000135.1 GCA_023667385.1 Ruminococcus sp. | reverse complement strand
CGTTGGCAAATTCTCCGTCATTGGTAAAAAGGATCAAGCCTTCTGAGTCACGGTCAAGCCTGCCGACAGGGTAAACTCTGCCGGGTACGTCGCTGATAAGCTCAACAACGCACTTTCTGTCAAGCTCATCGCTCATGGTTGTGATGAAGCCTCTCGGTTTATGGAGCATAATGTAGGTTTTATCCTTTTGTTTGACGACCTTTTTGCCGTTGACCTGAACGGTATCTTTTTTAGGGTTGATTTTATCGCCGATTGAAGCAACATTGCCGTTAACTCTGACTCTGCCTTGCGCAATCAGCTCCTCACTTTTTCTTCTTGATGCAACTCCGCATTCCGAAAGAAATTTCTGTAATCTTACTTGTGTTTCTGCCATGATTTAATCCGTTTTGCTGTGCGGCGCATAGCCGAAAAGTCAGTTCACGCTTTAGCGCATACACGGCAAAGATCCTTTCTGTTTTAACTGTTTATCTATGTAAAAAATCATTTATTTTTGCTTTTATAATTTCTATCAGGCTTTGCTTCGGCTCATAGGTTGGCTGAGCGCAGATAGCACTTTCTTCGGCAATAATATATTCACTTCCTATCAGCTCATCATCACAAAAGATTTTGACCGTGCCGAGCTTGTCACCTACTTCGATTGGGGCATAGATGAACTTCGGCAAAAATATCTGCCGCGTGATCTCACCTTTTTTGCCGCTGTATGCATACCTATAAGGATGATTCGCTGCAGAAATTTTCACGGTTTCTTTGGTTGAACCGATGACTTTCACAATATCGGGAAGCCGGAGGTAAATATCCTCAACCTGTACAGTTGAAAAAGCTTCGTCAAACATTTTTTTGTGGTCATTCCAGTCATCACCTGCACTTAAAGTCACCGCAATGAAGGTCACGCCGTTTCTCTCTGCTGCCGAAACAAGGCATCTGCCGCTTTTCTTTGTGAAACCGGTTTTGATGCCTATTGCGCCGTCATATGAGCGCAACAGACGATTATGGTTTGAAAATGTTACACGCAGGTCAGGCTCAATGAAATCAATGCGCTTGCTCTTTGTTGAGCAGATTTGCCTGAGCAATGGATTTTTCATTGCGTATGCGCCAAGCGTTGCCATGTCACGTGCCGTTGTATAGTGATTATCATCATCAAGGCCTGATGGTGTGACAAAGTTTGTTTCTGTCATACCAATCTGTTTCGCTTTGCTGTTCATGAGCTTTGCGAAGCTTTGAACATCTCCTGCAAGAAAAATTGCAACCGCATTTGCAGCATCGTTGCCCGATTCAAGCATCATGCCGTATACCAAATCATACAGCGACAGCTTATAACCGGATTTCAGCCCGATTGATGTACCTTCAGCGCCTGTCATTTCTGCTGTGACGTTAACCGTGTCGTACATCCTGCCGGATTCGGCCGCCAGCACAGCCGTCATAATTTTTGTTGTGCTGGCCATTGAACGGCGAGCATCAGCATCCTTTTCAAAGACAACCTCACCTGTTTCACCGTTGATTAAAATTGCACTTTTTGCGCTGACTTCGGGCATATTAACAGCACTGACAGACACCGCTGTCATCAGAATAATTGAAATTACTGCAACTAATTTTTTCATTAACAAAGCAACCACCTGCCATTTTTATGATATGCAGGCGGTTGATGTAAAATTATTAAATTATGATTATTCCTGTGCTTCAATTACAGCGTCAACTGCGGCTTCTTTCTTTGTCTTTTTAACAAGACCTGTAACCTTATCAAACATTTCCGGAACAAGGTTAACAACTCTTTCGGCTGCGTTGTCATAAGCAGTGATGTGCTTAAGGGTAACTTCTCCGTCATTGATAACGAGGAAAGCAACCGGTGTAATTGTGACACCGGCTCCACCGCCGCCGCCGAAAAGCTCCTTGTCACTTTTTGACGGGAAATCTGCTCCGCCTGAAGCAAATCCATAGGTAACTTTTGAAACAGGGATGATCGTGATACCGCCTTCAGCATAAATTGCTTCGCCGATGATTGTGCTTGTGTCAACAAGGTCACGGATTTTTTCAATGGTTGAGCTTAAAATTGCTCCTGCTGATTTTTCTGACATTATGTTCAATCCTTTCTTAATTCGACTGAGGTTGATTCTCAGTCTGAGGTTTATCTGTTGTTTTATTTTTCTTTGCTCCACTTAAGAATTTGAGTAAAACCTTGAATACAAGCCTTACTGCCATTGCAATGGTTGCGTTGATAATTTTTCTGACTGTCAGGTGAAGGTCAATGTTAAACTCACCTTCTGAGTGATTAGCCAAAAAGTCAGGCTCAACGTTTGCATCATACCTTTTGACAACATTGTTTGAACAAAGGAACGCAACAAGCGGATATACTTTTTCGCACGTTTTGCCATATTTGATTGCGGTTGACGCTGCATCGCCCGTGCCGATGGTTATGTAAATTTCTATTTCATCAAACACAACGCTTCTGAAAAGCCTACCGCCGTAAATACCGAGAATGTGACCGAGGTTTCCAAGCACAAGCATCATGCCGTCATAGCCGTTAGCCTTGATCATTTGAATGATTGGGTTCGGCTTTTTCTCTTTGGGAGGTTCGTCCTTTTTCTCCTCGGTGTTCTCTTTCTTTGGCTTTTCTTTTTTGGGCTTCTTTTCTTTTTTCGGTTTGTTTGGGTCAATCGGTAAAATGTTCAATTTAACGAATAAATACCTCACCGTGAGATAAATTTTATCGGTGTAAGTAAAGGTCAGGTGAACGGGAATTGAAAGTATTAAAATGAACAGTGCAATAATTCCAACGAGCACCAACAGAAAAATTTCAAATCCGCTCACTTCTACACCCCTTTTTATCATTCTTCATATATGTTAACTCAAAAATCAGTTTTCGTCAACTGTTTGGCGGAAATCATTTTCATCTTTCTTCAAATTTTCTTCAATTTCTTTCGGTTTTTCAGCATTTTCAGCATTTTTGTCGGGTAAAGACGGAAGTTCATCAAGCGATGATACGCAAAAACAACGCAGGAAATTTGCTGTTGTGCCATAAATAAGCGGCCTGCCGGGCAAATCTAACCTACCTTTTTCTTCGATTAACTGCTTTTGGCAAAGCGAGGAGATAACACCTGAGCAGTCAACACCCCTGACTTGCTCAACAAATGCCTTTGTAACAGGCTGATTATATGCTATCACGGCGAGAACCTCAAATGCCGCCTGAGAAAGCGGAGCGTTACGCCTAACTTCAAGCACCTTGCGAATTTCATCAGCATATTGCGTCGCAGTGCACAACTGATATTTATTTTCAAGCTTCAGCAGGCACAAACCGCTTTTTCGCTTTTCATAATCAGCTTGCAGCTTTGCCAATGCTTCTTCAAGCGTCAATTCATCAACTTCAAGTGCAGATGAAAGCCTTTCAAGTTCAATCGGCTCTGCAACCGCAAACAACACAGCTTCAAGCATACTTTTAATCTTTTCCAAAGTCATTTTCCTGTTTCCTCCGTTTATCCAGCGCAACAACCGAGTTTTCCCCATCACCGTCAACGGTGATTTTGTTTGCTTTCACAAGTTCAAGCAGTGCAAGGAATGTTGCAACCATTTCTGAGCGTGAGGTTGATGCATCAAAAAATTCACTGAAATGCGATTTAGCTTTTTTGAGCAACTTGCGATAGATAAAGACTATTCTTGAATTTACCGAAACGATTTTGTGCGCAACAATTGCTCCAAACGCTTCAAACGGCGGGGGAAGCTTATTTTTGCCTCTGCCGACCGCAGCGAAATAAAACCTAAGCAAATCCTGGGGTTCATGCAGACGCTCATATTTCATGTTAACAGGCAGTTCAAGCGGCTTACGCTCAAAATAATCGAAACCGTTTGCCTGCTCAGATAGCTTTTGCGCCATCAGCTTGCAGTCACGATATTCAATAAGTTCGCCCGAAAGCTCTTTTTTGAGCTGCTCTGCTTCTTCATGCACGGGAAGCAGCGAAACTGTTTTTATATAGATGAGCCTTGCCGCCATTTCAACAAATTCGCTTGCAACTTCCATGTCAGATTCTTCCATTTGCCGGACATAATCAACATATTGCTCAACCAAATCAAGAATCGGAATATCGTTAATATTGAGTTTATGCTTATTGATCAGGTGTAAAAGCAAATCAAGAGGACCTTCAAATACATCAAGTTTATACTGAATTTTTTCCATAAGCATCACACCGTCATACCAAACATTCCGGCAGCAACTTTCAGGAAAAGATTAGTGAAAAAGTTTGATGCAATTGCAATCGGCGTATCGAGAACGCCGATAAGAACAAGTAAAAGTACACCGTAAACAAGGTATCTTTCATACTGTGCAATTTTGTAATAAGTTCTGTCGGGAATTACCAGCCTGATAATTCTTGAGCCGTCAAGCGGCGGAACCGGAATCAGGTTGAACACTGCAAGTGAAATGTTGATCTGCGAGCAATAGCTCAAAAAGAGCATCAGTGCGGCAGGAAATGTTCCGCTGACAGGATGAAGGAACTTGAACACCGCGCAATAGCCCACCATGAAAATGAACGCCATGATGAGGTTTGAAAGCGGACCTGCAAGCGCAGTCAAAGCCATGCCGCCTTTTTGGTTCTTAAAATTTCTTGGGTTGACAGGAACCGGCTTTGCATAACCGAAGCCTGCAATCAAAATCAACAGTGCGCCGAAAGGATCAATGTGCGCAAGAGGATTGATTGTGAGCCTGCCCGAAAGACGTGCCGTTTGGTCGCCGAGCTTATAAGCAACAAGTGCATGAGCATACTCATGAATCGGCAAAACGCAGAACATGACAAAAAGCCTTGCACAAAGGTTGACGAGCAGTTCAATTGACAAGCCGTCTTTTAACAAATCATAAATCATAAGATAAATCCTTTCGCAAATAATTAATCGGAATTTTTTGAGCCGATGACAAAACGGTCATACCCATTGAAATCTTTTATTATTTCAATTTCATTGCAAAGCGATGAAAAAATTGAGCCGATCTGTTGAGCTTGTTCTTCACCGCATTCAATTGCGATGAAGCCGTTACTTTTGATTGCGGGCAGCCACTTTTCGGCAATTGCACGATAGAAAACCAGGCCATCGGTGCTGCCGTCAAGAGCAG
>JAMPAE010000134.1 GCA_023667385.1 Ruminococcus sp. | reverse complement strand
AAAAAAGCTCGGTATCAACCAACGCTGATTCTGTAACGAAGCACGTAACAACAAAACCGCAGCTAACAAAATCCTCAACGGCGCAGACCACGAAAAAGCCGGTCACTTCCAAGCCCGCAACAACAAAAGCTGCGTCAACATCAACAAATTCCAATCGAACCGGTGAGATAACAACCTCATATAATCAGCACACAACTGCCGCCGTGATGAGCACGAGCCACAATGCAGTGACAAAACCGCAAAAAACACCCTTTGCCGAAATTCAGACGACAACCAGCGCAGGCGAGGCTGCTGTTTCAGCTCAAATGCAAAACACCGTCAGCTCAGATTCTGCATCCGAAACCGTGAGTGACAAACAAACAGCAGTTGTGCAGGGTGATCTTTCTCAAAATTCAGATGTAACAGAATCACCTTCATCTGTGTTTATAAAAGCACCGCTGACTGCTGAACTGCCGAAAAGCAGCCCTGACAACAGCAACAAAACGATGATTATCATGGCTTGTGTGCTTGTTGCAGCTTTTACAGGCGTTGGCGGCTATGCTTACACGAAAAAGAAAAATCAAAATAAAGGACACGAAGCCGATGAATAAATTGAAACGATCTGTTTGTTTTTTGATGATAGCTTGCGTTTTGCTGTCTTCGTCGATGCTGATGATTGGTGCAGAAAGCAATCAGTTTTTGTCTGTTGCCGATGGTATCATAAAGTGGAAAAAAGCGGACAACGGTGCACTGCCCGATGAGAATCTGATTAACAGCAAATTCCTTGAGCAGGCAGGAACAACCGCAGGCGACTGGTATCCAATCGGGCTTGGCAGGCTTGGGATGGATGATAATTATGACGGCTATCTTGCTGTGCTCAAAGATCAGGTTGAGGAACGATATAAACAGCAGGGCAAGCTCAGCGCTGCCAAAGCAACGGAATGGCACAGAATTTCGCTTGCAGTTTTGGCAGCAGGCGGTGATCCAACAAACTTTGGCAAGGATGAAAACGGAAATCCAATCAACCTTATCGCTGACGGTACCTATAACAGGGGAAACATCACCCCGCTTGGCAGGCAGGGTATCAACGGCTGGATCTGGGGCTTGATTGCGCTTGACAGTATGCGCTATGAAATTCCTGATGGCGCATATTACAGCCGTGACGACATTATCAGCGAGATACTCAGCAGACAGCTTGCAGACGGAGGATTTGCCCTGAGCGGTGAAACTGCCGACCCTGACATAACTGCCATGGCGTTACAGGCGCTCTCGCCATATTATAACAGCGAACAAATTTATGAGTGTTCAGAAAGCAAAAGGTCTGTTCGTCAGGCTGCCGATGAAGCAATTAACTGCCTTTCAAAATTACAGCTTAAAACAGGTGACTATGAAAGCTGGGGCACGCAGAATGTTGAAAGCACCTGTCAGGTTGCGGTTGCGCTTTGCTGTTTTGGTATCAATCCGCTTGAAGATGAGCGCTTTATCAAAAACGGCAACACCTTGCTTGACGGCATAATGCGCTATCAAATGAAAGATGGTGGATTCATCCATTCAGGCGCATATGACCCGGATAATCCGACATCATTGCCTGATAAATCCAACACAATGGCAGGCGAGCAGGTACTTTATACAATGGCGGCACTTTGGCGCAGAGAGCAGGGAATGCGTACACTTTATGATTTTCGTCCGGAACAAAGCAAGGCGCTGAAAAGTCGCATCGCAGCTTTAATCGGAGACATATCAGCCCTTGCGGAAACATCGGGCAGTGCCGAAATTGAAAGCCTGCTTGTTCGCTTCTTCACAATTCCCGAAAGTGAGCGGTCATATGTATATAATTATCACTTGATTTCCGATAAGGCGAGTAACCTCGGCATTAACATTGAAAAAATCTCCGCCGAAACAAAAATCATTGAAAGCCCGGCAGACAATGAAACCGAAACCGACAGAATTGTTTTCACCGAAAAAGACAAAAAAGCAGTTGACACTCTACCTGAAAAGCTGAGCGGAGAGCATTATGTCACTGTGACAACCTTGCTTGAAAAGCTCACTCTTTGTGCAGATTTTGACGGCAAGGCTGCATATATGAAAAAGCTCACCGCTGCAAAAAACGAAATCGCAGCCACGCAAGCGGAAATTGACAGCATCAACGCAGAAATTCTTGATAAGCTATATCCGTTTGATTCCATCTCGGTCAAAGATAAGAAAACGGTTGATAATATCATCGAGCGCTATCGGAACCTTAGCGAATATGATAAAGAGAAAATCAACCGCTTTGAAGATGTGATCAAAACGCAGACAAAAATTGACAATGCGCTGCGTGCAATTATGATTACCGTTGTGCTTTTATGCATTGCGGCGGCTGCATCAGCGGCAGTTGTTTTGCGCATCAAAAAACGCCGTAAGCTTAAACAGCTTGAAATGGATGCACTTGCTGCGGAATATGATGACGAAATGAGTGATGAACCATGAAAAAAGATTTGCTGGCTATTTTGGCTGTTATACTAATCATTGTTCTTGTCATAAACGGCACGAATTTTCAGTCTGTTGATGAATATTACCTGACGCACATTGATGACATCACCGAAGACAGTGAAACCGTCAAAATCAGCATCAGGTGTGACACCGTGCTTGAAAACTATAATGACCTTGATCCGGTGCTGCAATCAGAGGAGTATGTTCCGGTTGATGGCACAATCCTTTCCGAAACTGAGTACGTTTTGCGTGAAGGTGACACCGTGTTTGATATTCTCGACAGAGCGGTGCGATATAATAAAATTCAAATGGAATATCAAGGCGCTGATGTGAATAAATTCGGCAGTGTATACATTCAGGGAATCCACTATCTCTATGAGTTTTCATGCGGTCCGCTTTCCGGCTGGATGTATCGTGTCAACGGTAAATACCCGAACTACGGATGCTCAAAATATAAGCTCAAGGACGGGGATATAGTTGAATGGGTCTATACCTGTGACCTTGGAAAAGATGTTGACTGCACATTTATGTTATAATTGAAATTGCTGAGATTTATATTTATTGACAGTATGAGCCGCTTGCGTAAGATGAACGCAGGCGGCTGTATGTTTATTCACAAAAATCTTGCAATTACGGGCGAAATAAACTATAATAATTAAAGTACTTTTATATCGAATAAGTACGTTTATACGAAAGGAGTAAAAATATGAGCAATATAGAAACACAAAAAGATCTTATATGCGACGTCTGCCATAAAATGTGGCAGCTCGGCTGGGTTGCTGCCAACGACGGAAATGTCAGCGTTAAGCTTGATGACGGCACAATTCTTGCAACGCCGACAGGTATGAGCAAGTCTTTCATCACCCCTGAAAAACTCATCAGAATCGACAGTAAAGGCAACGTTCTTGAAGCGGCAGATGGTCTCAGACCATCAAGTGAGATCAAAATGCATCTTCGCTGCTATGACAAGCGTGATGATGTAATGAGTGTCATTCATGCGCATCCGCCGGGAGCAACAGGCTTTGCAGTTGCGCACAAGGCAATGGATATGTATAACATGATTGAGGATGTTGCCGTTATGGGCGCAGTACCTCTCACACCATATGGCACACCGTCAACAACAGAGGTTCCCGATGCAATCGAGCCTTATCTTGAAGATCATGATGTTATGCTTTTGGAAAATCACGGTGCGCTTGCAGTTGGCAGCGATGTTATAACTGCATTTTACAGAATGGAAAGCCTTGAGCTTTGGGCAAAAATCACAATAAATGCTGTCATCCTTGGCGGAAGCCATGACATCAGCAAAGAAAACATTCAAAAGCTGATTGATTTAAGAGGCTACTATAAAGTCACAGGCAGACATCCGGGCTATAAGACCTTTAATCCGGATGACCCGATTTTACATAAGAAAGACTAAGGTGAAATTATGCTCAAAGGAATCCCGCCAATTATTTCTCCAGAACTTCTGAAAGCGCTTTGCGAAATGGGCCACGGGGATGAACTTGTCATTGCAGACGGAAATTTTCCTTGCGAAAGCGTTGGAAAAAATGCAGTTGTTGTTCGTGCAGACGGTCACGGCACAGCGGAAATTCTTGACGCAGTGCTGAGTCTCATCCCACTCGACAGATACACCGAAAAGCCGGTTGCCTATATGGAAGTTGTTAAGGGTGACAGTTGCCCGACACCTGAAATTTGGGGCACATATGAAGAAATACTAAACAAGCATGAACCTGATCATCATACTGTTGAAATGACGGAACGCTTCGCATTTTACGAAAGGGCAAAAAACGCCTATCTTATCATTGCAACAGGTGAAACTGCAATATATGCCAACGTTCTTTTGAAGAAAGGAGTTGTCACTCCTTGAGTACAGTTCTTGCATTTGATTTTGGTGCTTCAACAGGCAGGGCAATCAAGGCTGAATATGACGGCGGAAAGCTCAGCTACTATGAGGTTCACCGCTTTGATAACATACCTGTGACCGATGAAAACGGACATCTCTGCTGGGATTTCCCTTATCTTTTGGGTGAGGTGAAAAAAGCCATTGCCATGTGCGGCGGTGCGGATTCACTTGCGTTTGACACGTGGGGCGTTGATTATGGCTTGCTTGATGAAAATAATGCGCTCATCGGTTTGCCTGTGAATTATCGTGATACCCGCACAAACGGGATGCCTGAAAAGGTGTTTGAAAAAATTGCACCCTATGATTTATATAAAATCACCGGCAATCAAATCATGCCAATTAACACCTTGTTTCAGCTTGTTGCCGAAGATAAAAAGAACGCAAAAACGCTTCTTTTCATGCCTGACCTTTTTGTGTGGGCACTTTGCGGCAATAAATCAGCAGAAAAAACAATCGCTTCAACATCGCAGATGTATGCGTTTGAAAAAAGTGATTGGGCTTATGACGTTGCCGAAGTAAACAATGTTGATGCAAGTATTCTTCAAAGGCTTGTTGACAGCTCAACCGTTGTCGGCGAATATGATGGCATGAAAGTAATCAAAGTTGCAGGGCATGACACCCAGTGCGCTGTTGCCGCAATGCCTGCCGATAAGGAAAAGTGCAGCGCATTCCTCTCGTGCGGAACGTGGTCGCTCATCGGATGTGAGCTTGAAAACGCAGTACTCACCGAAAAAAGCATGGC
>JAMPAE010000133.1 GCA_023667385.1 Ruminococcus sp. | reverse complement strand
AATTTGCGTTGATGAGAACACCGACAGCCAAGTTTCGAGCTTCAATGAGCTTCTGCAAAGCGGGAAATCACTTTTAAACAGCGGCTGTGATTCCTATGGCAAGGTTGAAATTGACCCGAAATCGCTTGCAGTGCTGCTTTTCACCTCCGGAACAACGGGCTTGGCAAAGGCTGTTATGCTTTCTAACCGAAACATTTGCTCAGATTTGATGAGCACCTGTGCTTCAGTTGACCTCAGCTATGACGATTCAACGTTGTGCATTCTTCCGCTTCATCATGCCTATCAGGCAATCGTCATGCTTATGGTGATTTACATTGGCGGTTCAGTCAGCTTCTGCGAGGGAATACGCCACATTTCAGAAAATCTGAATTTTTATAAGCCAACAATTTTCGTTTCTGTTCCTCTTATTTTGGAAAAAATGCGTGCAAAAATTGTTAAAAAGCTTAGCGAGCAAAACGGCATCAAAAAAGCTTTCACCGTTGGCAAGGCATCATCTCTGCTTGCAAAAATCGGCAGCAATGAAGTGAAAAAACGCATATATTCACAGGTTCACGATGCATTCGGCGGAAATTTGCGCATGATTATTGTTGGCGGCGCAATGATGAGCGCTGAGGTCGCAATGGACTATTGTGCTTTCGGCTTTCCTGTCATCATCGGATATGGGTTGACGGAGTGCTCACCAATCATCATCTGTAACACATCTGATTCTCCTCTGCCCGACGGCATCGGCAAACCTGTTGACAGCGCAAAGGCATTCATCGACAGACCGGATGAAAACGGAATTGGTGAAATTGTTGTCAGCGGACCAATGGTCATGATTGGCTATTACAACAACGAGGAAGAAACACAAAAGGTTTTGCGTGAAGGCTGGTTTTACACAGGCGACTTGGGATATATCGACAATGAACAAAATTTTCACATCACGGGCAGAAGTAAAAACATCATCATTGCCAAAAATGGCAAAAATGTCTATCCTAAAGAACTGGAATACTATCTCAACAATGAGCCGCTCGTTTTGGAATCGTTAATTTTTGCCGATAACGATGAAGATGAAGTTGTCACTGCCGAGGTTGTGCCCGATGAGCAGGCAATTAAAGATGAACTGCAAAAAGACAAACTCAGCAAATCAGACATATATCAGGCAATCAATTCAGTGATTAAGCGGCTCAACCGCAAGCTGCCTTCCTATAAAAACATTCGCAAAATCCACATTCGTGACAAGGAATTTGAAAAAAACTCCAGCCAAAAAATCAAGCGTACTCACAAAAAGAACATGAATTCGGATGAAAAAGCAGATTGATTTTCATTCTGCGGCTAACCACTTTAATATATTCAACGTTTTCTCCGCAATACCACAAAAAAGCAAAGCAGCAACAGATTTCCGCACCGTGTTGCTGCTTTTTGATTTTTACTGAAAATGAACACTTTAATTCTGATATGTATTTATAATGAATATTTTCGATAACCTTTGACGAAAAATCATAAAAATACACATATTGTTAACTGATTGTTTAATACTATTTTAAGTGCATTTAAATCAAACATATTATAAAATGATTGTGAGCTGAAAGACGGACTTCATAAATTCTATGAAGTTTTTATTCTATCGAATCAAGCGAGTGAGCACTCACTTAACATTATAATTCAGAGTTCAAAATGAGAAATCCGGCAAAGAAAAAATGAGCATTCACTCATCGAGATATACAATTTGTATATTTTATATATAATTAGTACATAAAATTTGTGAAATAATTATATAGACAGCGTGCAGATTTTCATGTATTATTAATACAATGTTAAAACTGTGACACCGTGTTAGAATTTTTTTCTTCAGGTAATTTATGTTAGGATGAACGTCTGATTTCAACAGTTCACATAACGGCATCGGAGAAAGGATGTTATATAAATGAGAATTACTAAAAGAGAACATTTCGGTATTCAGAGAAAAATGGTTTCGCACATCACAACTGAATCATGGCGCAAAATTCCCCATGTAACCTATATGTATGAACCCGACGTAACCGCTTTTCTCGAAGAATATAAAAAACTCAACGAAGGCAGAGATAAAAGCGAAAAAATCACAATTAACACGCTCATGCTAAAAACAATTTGCGAAGGACTCAAGGCCGCTCCAATCATGAATTCGCACCTTGATTTCAACCGTGACTTTGTAACGGGCAAAATTGACACATTCGACAACATTAACATTTCAATGCCAACCATCCTCCCCAACGGTGAAATGATGACGATTAATCTGCGTGATTTCGGCACAAGAAGCCTTGAGGATATGACAAAATACATAGACGATGTTAGACGCAGAGCAAAAAAGACGAACCTCACCGAAGCAATGTATTCCGTTTCCTATGACAACACAATAAAGGGCCTCAAAAGCGGTCATATTCTTCGCACGGTGATGAAACTTGCAGGCGCAAACTTCGGTCACTGCAAAATTGATCATCTGCGTGGCAAGGCCAAAAAGGAATATGACGCCATTCCTGAAACTGAAAGGCTCACAATCAAAGACCTTGAACAGGGCACAGTCACAATTTCAAACATCGGTTCAACTTATCGCAATCAGCATGGTGCAATCGCCCTGCTCGATATTGTACCGCCACAGGTTACTGCTTTCGGCATCGGTGCAGTTCAAAGCAAGCCTATCGTCATTAATCACGGCGGCAAAGAAGAAGTTGCAATCCGTAAGATTCTTCCGATTTGCATCGCCTTTGACCACAGAGCACTCGATTTCGGCGACACGATTCCTTTCCTTGAAAGGCTCGACGAAATTTTTGAAGCACCCGAAGTCATCCACTCATGGGTAAACTTTGACAGCCAATCACGTTTGCAGGCATTTGAGCCTAACGTGAAGCAAGCATGATTTCATCTCCCCCCTTTCTTATAAATCTTTCTTAAAAAGCAACGGCAGCGACTTTAATCGGTCGCTGCTGTTGTTTTATTTGATTCTTTAATCGCTTTCAACGAGTAAATCACAGTCCGTATTTCGTCTTGATTCTGTCGAGTATTTTGCCAATCGGGGCGGAAAGCACCAGCAAGAAAACAACGTTTGAAACTGCATATATTATTGTGAACGTCAGCGATGACACAAGTGCAGCAAAGTAGCGTGAAAAATTAAACGTACCGTCCGCCCAGATTACCGTCCAAACGTCCATCAAAACGGAAAACAGCACTCCTGCAACTGCGCCGAACAGCACAAGCAGAGATTTTTTTTGCCTGAGCTGCTTTGCAAACAAACCTGCAATCAAGCCAATGAAGCCCCAAACAAACATCTGAAACGGCGTCCACGGTCCCTGACCGAAATAAAAATTTGAAATTACAGCAGTAAGCGCACCGGTAATAAAGCCTGCCTCACTGCCGAAATAGATTGCCGTGATCACCACCATCGCCGTGACGGGCTTGAAACCCGGAATCGCTGCAAAAACCACCCTGCCAACAACTGAAAGTGCAGTCATAACAGCAATTAAAATCATTTCTTTAATGTTCGCCCTGCCCTTTTCAAATGAGAGAAAAAACGGAACACAGGCGAGCAATGCAATGCAAAGCGAAATCCATGAATACTGTTTACCCTCAAAAATGATTGCGCCGCCAAGCACAACAGCAGGAATCAAAAGGCACAGTATAGCATATGACAGGCATTTTTTGATGTTTAAATTTTCTTTTTTCACTTTATCATCTCACTTTTTCGGCAGCATGACACAACTTCTTCACAAGTAACAGCATTTGGAAAAAGCCCACGTGCAATGCGGTTTGCCGCCGTTGTGTAAAAATTATTTTCTGCAAAGAAGCGTGACGGCACATCTGCCGATAAAATTTCGCCATCGAAAAACAAGGCGCACCTGTCGGCATTTTCTGCCGCAAACTCAACGTCATGCGTCACCATTATAATTGTTAAGCCGTTTTGCAAAAGCAGGTTCAATATATCGCTCAGGTTCTTTTTTGAAGCAGCATCCATACCCTTTGTTGGCTCATCAAGCAACAGGATTTCAGGCTCAAGCATGAGCATTTTTGCAAGGGCACATTTTTGCTGTTCACCGCCGCTCAAATCATATGGGTGCTTATCAAGAAGGTGTGCTATTCCAAGCTTTTCGGCAACGTCACCGATTTTAATTTCACGTTCAGCTTTCGGAACATTAAGTGCCTGCAAAATCTCCTCAAAATCTTCTTTCACGTTGTCTTTTAAAAAAACAGTTTGCGGATTTTGCGGCAAAAATGCAAGTTTCTTTCTGTAAAGCGAATTGCCTTTAAATGATTTTATCGGATTTGAGTCGATGAAAATCTTCCCGCGATATGGCTTGTTAAGAGCTGAAATCACGTTGAGCGTTGTTGTTTTACCTGTTCCGTTTCCGCCGAGAATGCAGAAAAATTCACCTTTATAAACTTTCATCGAAACACCACGCAGAACATCAGGCAGATTTCTTTCATAGCGAAACCAAACATTTTTCATCTCAACTGCAGCGCTCCCGCTGTGTTTGTATTCCGGATCATCTGCCACTTCATCAGCAGCTTTGAAATGCGTCTCAAGAAAATTTCTGCCATCACGAACAGTCAGCGGACATTCATCTGCCGCATCAAATGCATTGAAAATTCTCACTGCACTCGGCAAACCCGAAAGCATTGGATGATCCACCTGAATTTCACCAAGCCTTTTTCCAATGTTTCTCGGCGTATCGTATAGCAGTACTCTGCCCTCGTCCATCATCAGCACCTTATCTGCAATTGGGAACACTTCCTCAAGCCGATGCTCAGCAAGGATAATTGTCAAACCAAGCTCACGGTTAAGCTTTTGAAGTGTTGCAATGAAATCGGCAGCGGCAATCGGGTCAAGCTGCCCTGTCGGTTCATCAAGAATCAAAATTTTCGGCTGCATCACCATCACGGATGCAAGGTTCAAAAGCTGCTTTTGACCGCCCGAAAGCTCATCAGTATTACTGCGAAACCACCCCTGAATGCCAAAGTAGCTTGCCATTTCGCCAACTCTGCGCCTGATTTTTTCAGTTGGTACACCAAGATTTTCAAGTCCGAAAGCAAGTTCGTGCCAAACCTTGTCCGTCACAATCTGATTGTCAGGATTTTGCATAACCTATCCGATTTCAGATGC
>JAMPAE010000132.1 GCA_023667385.1 Ruminococcus sp. | reverse complement strand
TTTCATTTCAGGACCGAGATAGCTGTTAACATCGGTAAGCTTTTCAAAGGAGAAGACAGGCACCTTGACTGCGGAATACGGCGGAGCCTGATATAGCCCTGTGCCATAACCCAAATCAGCAAGAGCTGAGCCTGTCATGACCCTTGTTGCAAGGTCTACCATCGGAACATCGGTAACCTTGCTGATATAAGGAATTGTTCTTGAGGCTCTGGGGTTAACTTCAATAACATAAAGCTCATTTTCATAAATGAGATATTGAATGTTAACCAAGCCTTTTGTGCCAAGTGAAAGTGCAAGCTTTTCGCTGCATTCGGTGACAGTTTTTGTCATTTCATCAGAAAGGCTGAACGGCGGATAAACTGCAATTGAGTCGCCGCTGTGAACACCTGCACGCTCAACGTGCTGCATAATGCCGGGGATGAGAACATCTTTTCCGTCAGAGATTACGTCAACCTCAATTTCTGTGCCTGACATATATTTATCAACAAGCACAGGATTGTCGATACCCGTTGAAAGAATCTTATTCATATAGCGCTCAACTTCAATGTCATTGTGCACAATTTGCATATTTTGACCGCCGATGACATAGGACGGACGAAGCAGAACGGGATAGGTCAGTTTGTTTGCTGCTTCAAGTGCTTCATCAAGTGTCATGACGCCAAAGCCTTGCGGACGGCGAATTGAGAACTTTTCAAGCAGTGCATCAAAACGCTCCCTGTCTTCAGCAGTGTCAATTCCGTCTTGCGATGTACCGAGGATTTTTACGCCGCTGTCATCGAGAAATTTTGTCAGCTTGATTGCGGTTTGACCGCCAAAAGCAACAACAACACCGATTGGATTTTCAACCTCAATAATATTCATGACATCCTCTTCGCAAAGCGGCTCAAAATAAAGCCTGTCCGCAGTGTCATAATCGGTTGAAACAGTTTCGGGATTATTGTTAACAATAACAACATCATAGCCAAGTTCCTTGAGTGTCCAAACGCAGTGAACAGATGAATAATCAAACTCAATGCCCTGACCGATTCTGATTGGTCCTGAACCAAGAACCATAACAACAGGCTTACCGGAACGCTCATAGCGGCGTGATTCACAAACCTTATCGTGCGATGAATAGAAATAAGGCGTTGAAGCATAAAACTCAGTGGCACAGGTGTCAACCATTTTATAGCTTGCGTTTTCATGCCATGAAGCATCAAAGCTGCAAAGCGAGGCAAGCGCCTTATCTGTATAGCCGAGCGTTTTTGCCTTATGATATTGCTGGGCAGTGATGCTTTTGCCGGAAATTTCAAGCTCAAAATCGGCAAGATTTTTTAGTTTTGCAATAAACCACTTGTCTATACGTGTGATTTTGCTGATTTTTTCAACTGACATACCGGCTTTGAGCGCTTCAAACACGGTGAACATTCGCCTGTCGTCCGTCTCTTTCAGGCATTCTTCAACAGGTGCATCGGAAAGCGGCTTTGCGTTGAGAGTATCAAGTGAGATTTCAGCACCTCTGACGGCCTTCATGACCGCCGCCTCAAAGCTTTGACCGATTGACATAACCTCACCCGTCGCTTTCATCTGAGTGCCAAGTTTGCGGCTTGAGCCATAGAATTTGTCAAACGGCCACTTCGGGAACTTGACAACAACGTAATCGAGCGCAGGCTCAAAGCAAGCGCAGGTTTTGCCTGTGATGTCGTTGGTGATTTCATCAAGAGTATAGCCAAGGGCAATTTTTGTGGTGATTTTTGCAATCGGATAACCCGTTGCCTTACTTGCAAGTGCGGATGAGCGTGATACTCTTGGGTTAACCTCAATAACCGCATATTCAAACGAATCCGGGTTGAGTGCAAATTGGCAGTTACAGCCACCAACAATACCCAAAGACGAGATAATGTTGAGCGAGGCGCTTCTGAGCATTTGATATTCCTTATCGGCAAGTGTCAGAGCAGGTGCAACAACGATGCTGTCGCCTGTGTGTACACCGACAGGATCGAAGTTTTCCATGCTGCAAATTGCAATTGCGTTGCCAAGGCCGTCACGCATAACCTCAAACTCGATCTCTTTCCAGCCCATGATGTATTTTTCAACAAGAATCTGCGTAATCGGCGAAGCATCCAGCCCTGTTTTGGCAATGATTTTCAGT
The DNA here is from genome assembly GCA_023667385.1 of Ruminococcus sp. GTDB lineage: Bacteria > Bacillota > Clostridia > Oscillospirales > Acutalibacteraceae > UBA6857. The sequence continues at coordinate 2,982 of JAMPAE010000132.1, read as the reverse complement.
TCTTCCTCATTTTCGGCAACACCGCCGCCACCGCCGCCGAGCGTAAATGCGGGGCGGACAATAATTGGATAGCCGATTTTTTTTGCAATTTCAAGTGCAGTTTCAATGTCATTTGCAATGTCAGATGGAATAATCGGCTGACCTATTTCGTTCATGGTGTCTTTGAAAAGCTGCCTGTCCTCAGCCTTGTCAATTGCTTCGGCGTTTGTTCCCAAAAGCCTTACTCCCCTGCTTTCGAGAAAGCCTTCTTTTGAAAGCTGCATCGCAATTGTTAAACCGATTTGACCGCCGAGGGATGCTAAAAGGCTGTCAGGCTTCTCTTTGTCAATAATTCGTTTTACGGTTTCGCTTGTGAGCGGCTCAAGATAGATTTCGTCAGCGAGAGCCTTATCAGTCATGATTGTTGCAGGATTTGAATTAACAAGAACAACGTTGACTCCCGCCTGTTTGAGAACACGGCAAGCCTGCGCACCTGCATAGTCAAACTCTGCTGCCTGACCGATTACAATCGGTCCTGAACCGATTACGAGCACTTTTTTAATATCCTTACAAAGAGGCATTTTTAAAATCCTCCATTAAATCAATAAATTTGTCAAACAAAAAGCCTGTGTCACGGGGACCGCTGCACGCTTCCGGATGAAACTGAACGGTGAACGCATAAAGATCAGGGTAATCCATGCCCTCAGTTGTGCCGTCATTTGCGTTAACAAAACTTTCTGCTCCGTGGGCTGTTGAATCACCAACAACTGCATAGCCGTGATTCTGGCTTGTGATGTAAGTTCTGCCCGTTTTCAAATCTTTGCACGGCTGATTTGCACCACGGTGACCATATTTGAGCTTAACGGTTTTGCCGCCATCGGCAAGAGCTGTCAGTTGATGACCGAGACAGATTCCGAAAATCGGAATCTTACCCAAAAGTTTGCTTATTTGCTCGATTGAATATGTATTATCAGCAGGGTCGCCCGGACCGTTTGAAAGCATGATACCGTCAGGGTTCATTCCAAGAATTTTTTCCGCAGGCATATCAAACGGCACAGTTGTTACCTTGCAGCCACGCTCACAAAGCGAGCGGACAATGTTCATTTTTGCGCCGTAATCAATCAACACAACATCGTGCTTCTTTTCGCCGATTGCATCATAGGTTACGGCTTCTTTTGTGCTTGCGGTTTCAACCGCTTTGATTACTTTATATTCTTTTACGGGGTCGAGATCGTTCGGGATACTGTCACACAAGGCGGCATTGATAACGCCGTGCTCCCTGATGATGTTTGTCAATTCCCTAGTGTCAACGCTGTAAATTCCGGGAATTGAATTATTCTTCAAGAATGTATCAAGGTCATATTCGCACCTGAAATTTGACGGATAGTCACAGCATTCACGGACAACATAGCCGTGAAGCAGAGGCTTGCCCTCAAAATCTTCGTTTATAATTCCGTAATTGCCGATCATCGGGAAAGTTTGAATGACAATTTGACCGCAATAACTGGGATCTGTCAGGGTTTCAATGTAGCCAACCATGCCCGTTGTAAAAACCAGCTCGCCGATTGTTTCACATTCTGCTCCGAACGCATTACCCTCAAACACTGTTCCGTCAGCAAGAACAAGATAACGTTTTTTCATATTGCTATTCCTCACAGGCGGATTGCCGTGAAGTTTCCTTTCATAATAAATTACTCAGTCATGCACTTAACAAGAACGGCTTTCTGAGCATGAAGCCTGTTTTCGGCTTCATCGAAAATTTCGTTTGCGTGTTCTTCAAATACTTTTGCCGTGATTTCCTCTTCACGGTGAGCGGGAAGGCAATGAAGCACCATTGCGTCGCTTTTTGCAACAGCCATAACGCTGTCATTGATCTGATAGTTTTTGAAAATCTTCTTTCTTTCTTCAGCTTCACTTTCCTGACCCATTGATGCCCAAACGTCAGTATAAAGCACATCGGCATCCTTTGCGGCGGCAAGAATGTCATCGGTGCAAACAAAATCACCGTTTTCATTTGCCCATGCCATGAGCTCGGCATCGGGCTGATATGTCTTTGGGCAGGCAACTGCAACCTTCATGCCGGTTCTGATACCTCCGGCAATGAGGCTGTTTGCCATGTTGTTGCCGTCACCGATATAGCAGAGCTTTTTGCCCTCAAGCGAGCCTTTGTGTTCACGAATCGTCTGTAAATCTGCAAGCACCTGGCACGGATGACAATAGTCAGTCAGACCGTTGATGATTGGGATTGAACCATATTCAGCAAGCTTTTCAACTTCTTCCTGCTCAAAAGTACGAATCATGATGCAGTCAAGGAAGCGTGAAAGCACACGTGCAGTATCTTCAACGGGCTCACCTCTGCCGATTTGCAAATCCCTTGATGAAAGGAAAAGTGCACTGCCGCCGAGGTCATACATTCCCACTTCAAAGGAAACACGGGTTCTGGTTGATGATTTTTGAAAAATCATGCCAAGGGTTTTGCCTTTGAGAATGTGATGCTCAATTCCGTTTTTCTTTTCATATTTCAGTTTATCCGCAAGGTCAAGCGTTGCGATGATTTCTTCAGTTGTCCAATCCTGAAGCTTCAATAAATGTTTCATAAAGTTACACCTCAATAAAATAAAAATACGTTTATATTATACATTAACTGTGCTTATTTGTAAAGTGCTTTCGCCTGAAAATTGCATAATTATGCATATATATTCATAAATTCTGCCGTTTATGCAAAAAATAAAGAGCAATCTGCAAGATTGCCCTGTTATCTTCATAAAAACCTCATTCGATGATTTCAGTAATTTCGCAGCCGAATGGCTTGCTGCTGCAAAGAAATGTTTGCGAAAAGCTTTTTTTCAGCTCTGCCACGCATTGTTCGGCGCTTTTTTTGTCATCAAAAATTCCGAAAACACTCGGTCCGCTTCCGCTCATGCAGGTGCAAAGTGCACCGTGTTTACGCATGATTGCTTTGATTGAAGCACGCTCGGGTACGTCAATGAACTGCTCAAAAAC
>JAMPAE010000131.1 GCA_023667385.1 Ruminococcus sp. | reverse complement strand
TGTGACCCTCTGCTTGTAAGGCAGATGCTCTCCCAGCTGAGCTATGCTCCCACATTTCTGCCGCTCACTGTTTTGCAGCGACTTTGCATAGTATATACTATCAAACCTGTTTTGTCAAGATGTTTTTTGAAATTTTTTTGACAATTTTTTATTCAGCACAAAATCATCAATAATTTTTCAAGGAGGCTTGATTTACTTGTCATTTGTCAGGCACTTGCGCAGCCTGCATCAGCTTCTGTCCGTTTTTGCATTGAGTGCAACCGCTTCCTCCTCAATCATTTGCACAAGCTTGCTTGGAGAAAGGTCAAATGCGTTTGCAAGCTTCCAGATGGTTTCAAAATTCGCTTTTTTGTCAGAGCTTTCAATCATTGCAACGTGACTTCTTGCAAGGCCTGCCAAACCGCTGAGCAATTCCTGTGACATATTCCTGCTCTTACGAAGCTTTTTTACAACGTTTCCAACTGCATCTTTGTTAAATTCAATCACTTGCTTCACTCTCCTTTGTTAAAGTGTAAACAAAGGACGAATTTATTTTGTCTATTTTAGTAGACAAAATCGCATTTGTATGCTATGATAGACAATAATATTTTGAAAGAATTGTGAAAGGAAAAGTGATTACTATTATGGATATTACATCAACATCCGCAAATGACGGCAAGAGCATAAACATAAAAACATCAGACTTCGGAAGCTATGCACGCTATCCGCTGAAAACTCATGTAATCATGAAAGACGAAAAAATCAGCGATATTATTGATAAATACGTTGCGGACAAACCTATTGACGGAGATTACATTTTCATCAGCGAAAAAGTCATTGCAATCTGTCAGGGACGTGCATTTGATATTGACGAAATCAAAGTCAGACCGCTTGCAAAGCTGCTGTGCAAGTTCGTTTATAAATCTCCGTACGGTATCGGGCTTGGCTCACCGTGGACAATGGAGCTTGCACTGCGTGACGTCGGCACGGCAAAAATCCTGTTTGCTTCGGTTTGTTCGGCAATCACAAAGCCGTTCGGCATTAGGGGTGTATTTTACAAAATTGCCGGAACTGGTGCAAGGGCAATTGACGGTCCGTGCGATTGCACAATTGCGCCATATAACCACTATGCAAAAATGGCACCGAAAGAGCCTGACAAGGTTGCTTTTGAAATTTTCAGGCAAACAGGGTGCAAAACAGTTGTCATTGACGCAAATGACATCGGCGTTGAGGTACTTGGCAGAAGCCATGATGACATCGACATCAACTTTTGCAAGCAGGTTTTTGCAGATAATCCGCTCGGTCAGTCCTCGCAGGCAACGCCGATTGCAATTGTGAGAAAGGTTGAAGAATAGATTGTAAAAAAACAAAAAATAAATTTACAAAATTGTAAAGAAATGTTATTGAACGAAAGCTATCCGTATGTTACCTTTTGAATATATAATGTTTATAGTCAGAAAGGGGCAAACAAAATGGCTGCAATTATTCACCAAATTGTTTACAAAATCATTTCTATTTTTATGGCAATATCCATCATGTTCGGTGGAACAGGCGGTTTCATAAAATCTGACAGCTCAAAATGGAACACAAATTACAGATACGTTTTTGTTCATGGTCTTTCCGGCTGGGGCAGCTACGATTCAGTCAACAAAATCATGCCCTATTGGGGTATGTTCGGCGGCGATCTTATGGAATATCTGCATGATAAGGGTTTTGATTGCTATGCCGCTTCAGTGTCACCATCTGCAAGTGCCTGGGACAGAGCCTGCGAGCTTTATGCGCAGTTGACCGGCACAATGGTTGATTACGGAAAAGAGCACAGTGAAAGATGCGGACACAGCCGATACGGTACAGATTATACAAATAATGCACTTATAGAAGCTTTCAGTGAAAAGGATAAAATCAATCTTCTCGGCCATTCTTTTGGCGGCGCAACGGTACGTCTTTTCGCAAGCATAATGGAAAATGGCAGTGAAAGTGAAATAAACGCAACAGATGAAAATGAACTTTCAGACTTTTTCAAAGGTGGAAAAGGTGACTGGATTTACAGCATAACAACTTTGGCGGCACCGCACAACGGCACAACAGCTTACAGTGTTGGTGAAAACGATTCAGAAAAGCAGGAAAGTGACAGTGCTGAATCCAACAATATAAAAACAAAGTTTGAAGGGCTTTTATCAGGTCTGATTTCTTCTGCAACAGGCGGCAAAGAAGACGGTAGAGTTGACAGTGACTATGCAAGCTATGATATGTATATTGATAACGCGCTTGCACTCAATGACAAAATATTGACGCTGAAAAATACATATTACTTTTCATTTGCCTGCTGCTCAACATATGAGGATGAGAACGGCAACCATGTACCATATGACAAAAAAACAGAAGCTCTGTTCAGAAATTCATCACGTGAAATGGGTCAGTACACCGGAGTCACCCAAAACGGATATGTCATTGATGAAAGCTGGAAAATGAACGATGGCCTTGTCAACACAAAATCGGCGTTATATCCGATAGGTGCTCCGAACGCTCAGTTTGATGAAAACAACATAACTCCGGGAACGTGGAATGTTATGCCGATATATGACGGTGATCATATGTCACTGCAAGGAGGTTTGACAAAAACAAATGATGTTAAGCCATTCTACACAGACCTGCTCAGCATGATAAATTCAATTAAGTAAACACAAAAAGAACAACCCGCTATGCACTCTTTCCTCACCGGAATGTCATAGCGGGTTAATTTTATCTTGTTGCTCTTTTGATAAGCTCTTTTATGTCGGACGGAGTGAAAACGTAGTTCTTGTTGCAGAACTGGCAGCCAACCTCTGTTTTTTCGTCCTTTGCCATTTCTTCAAGCTCCTGCCTGCCTGTGCTTATCAATGCCGCTTCAACTCTCTGTTTTGAGCAGTAGCATTTATATTGCGGCTCGGCTGAGTCAAGCTCTTCAATTTCAAATTCAGAAAGCACGTGATGGCAAATTTCTTCCGGTGTCATGCCGCCTGCAATCAGCTTTGTGACCGGCTCAATGTTTTCAATGCAGCGTTCAACCTTGTCGATTGTGTCATCCATTGCCGTTGGGAGAAGTTGAATGATGAAACCTCCCGCCGCTTTGATTGTTAAATCAGGGTTCACAAGCACACCAAGCGCAACAACTGACGGCGTTTGCTCACTGTTGGCAAAATAGGATGTTATGTCCTCAGCAATTTCACCTGTGACAATCGGGGTTTGTCCAACGTACGGCTCTTTGAGTCCAAGGTCTTTGATGACGGTCACAAAGCCCTGAGTACCGACTGCGCCGGCAACATCAAGCTTACCCTTTTTGTTCAGCGGAAGCTCAACAACATTTTGCTGAACATATCCTCTGACATTGCCCTGTGAATCAGAAACGGCAATGACTGTTCCGGCAGGACCGCCGCCGTTGATTTTCAGTGTGATGCTGTCATCTTTGCCTTTGAGCGCACTGCCCATGAGCGACGCCGCAGTCAAAAGCCTGCCAAGTGCCGCTGACGTTACGGCAGAGGTCTGATGAATTTCCGCCGCTTCATTTACTATATCCGTTGTATCTGCTGCCATGACGGTAAGTGTTCCGTCAGTGGAGATGCATCTTACAAGTTTACCCATGTTAATACCTGCTTTCAAATTAAATTTAATTCCTGACTTCTCATTCCTCATTATTCAAAAACTGTGTTCCGTGCTTTTTGCAGACGAACACGGCTCGTTCAGTTTGCTCGGTTACCTCATCTGTTGTCATTTCATTATATATACCGATGACTTCAAAGCGAAATTCTTCAAGCCATTGCCTGATTTTGTCAAGCTCATAGCCACGCTCGCAAAACTCTTCGCTGTATCTATAGTATACGTCAGCTTCTTCCTCGTCCTGCTCAAAAATGTCAAGCTGAACGGTTGTTGAACAGTCTTTTTCGTTATAAGTGTTCTGCCAAACGCAGTAAACCTCGTCAAGGTCATAAACAAAGGTGTTGTCGCCAAGCACGTTTTTGTGTTTATAAGGCGTGTTCACGTCAAAAACAAAAATTCCGCCGTCATTCATGAAAAGAGCAACCCGCCGAAACGCTTCCCTGACATCAGCTTCGGCTGTGAGATGATTAATGCTGTCGAGCGTGCAGACGGCGGCGTCGATTGTTCCGAACAAATCAAGCTCCTGCATTTTTTGGCAAAGAAAAACTGCATCAGCATTTGCGTTCATCTTTTTTTCCTGCGCAAGGCTAAGCATATCCTCTGAGGCGTCAACACCAACAATTTCATAGCCCTTTTCGGCAAACAGAAGCGACATTGTGCCCGTTCCGCACGCCAAATCAAGCAAAATCCCCTTGCTGACGTTGTTCCCGGCAAGGAGAGAATGGATGTAATCACATCGTTTTTCATAGCCCACATTATCAGTAAGCCTGTCATAATAATAAGCAAAATTACCGTAGCCTGCCATCGGGGGTTCCTTTCGTTAAATAGCATTCGTTTGATTATGCGGGGGGAATTTTTGATAATCGTAAAACGTCACCCGCATACCGAAAAAAACAAAAGCTTATTCCTTGTTCTCTTTTTTACTCTTGGCAAATATCTTGTCATAGCCGCCTTTGCCGAAAGCAAGCGAGCGGTTAACACGGCTGATGGTTGCAGTGCTTGCGCCCGTTTTGCTGACAATATCGCTGTAAACACGTTTATCACTGAGCATTTTTGCAACAACAAGGCGCTGAGCCATTGATGCAAGCTCCGTTTTCGTGCACATATCATCAAAAAAAGCTTCACATTCCTCATAAGTTTCAATTGAAAGAATAGTTCTATAAAGATAGTCAATGTTTTCCTGTGTGTTTTTACTTGGCATAATTTCCTCCGTAAAATCGGCAAAAAAGCTGAAATGGGTTGCCGTTTATAAGTGAATTTTAACACGTTAAATTCAAAAAGTAAACAGTATTTTAGCAATTGAGCGAATTGTTTCGACAAATTTGCCGTAAAGGTTTGCAAATTCTGCCTTATATGTGTATAATATTTATATATTATTGAAAGGATTGAACAACAATGTTAACACTTGAATTGAGCCATGCAGGCAGAGTCGGAATAACTGCCGCTGTGGTTATTGTGCTGGTTTTGGCTGTGCTTTATCTTGCACTCGGAGCAGTTTTCTTTTATATTGCACTCGGCTCAAAAAGGCGCAAGGATGAAAC
>JAMPAE010000130.1 GCA_023667385.1 Ruminococcus sp. | reverse complement strand
CGGACAAAAGCCGAGATAATCGGCTGAAATGAGTCGAAATTCAACATTATCACGCTTTCCGTTGAATGCATTTAGTGTTGATTCGCCGTGAAGGTGACCATAATAGCAGCGCTGAATTTGCTCATTTTGCAAAACATTCATGATTTCATCACAAACCTGAGTTTGCGTTACAGGCGGATAATGTAGAAAAACGATTGGCTCACCGCCAAGCTGCTTTGCACAGTCGATTGAAAGCTTGAGCCTGCCCGCTTCACGTTTGAGGACTTTCATATCTGCGCTTTTTTCCGCATCGTAAAACCAACCACGGCTTCCGCAAACAGAAAAATTACCTGCCTTGAATGCATTGTTGAACATGATTTCAATTGTATCAAAACCGTTAACTGCAATAAATTCATCAAGCTTCTTTTTCGTCTGCCACCAGTAATCGTGATTGCCTTTCATGATTATTTTTTTGCCGGGGAGTGAATTGAGAAAAGTAAAGTCCTTGACAGCCTCGTCAATTTTCATTGCCCATGAAATGTCGCCCGCAATGACAACAATATCATTGTCATTGACGATTGCACGCCAGTTTTTTTCAAGGCGTTTTTCATAATCATCCCAGCCACGAAAAATGTTCATCGGTTTGTTTGTACCAAAAGACAAATGCGTATCACCGATTGCAAAAAGCGACATATTCTCACACCCTTTTCTCAGTAACAAAAGAGTCCTTACGGACTCCTTTATTTACTGCTCATTTGATTTCAAGCATTTTATATACCATGTCGATCATTTCTTCTTTGTTGCAACATTCAGTGAATCTTACCTGTTTGCCACCGAGGTTTGCAAGCTGCGGTGGGCAAGGTTCGCCGGTTGTTTCCGTGAGCAGCTTAACCTGCGCAAATTCGTCAGCACCCTGCGGAATTTCGCCGCCAACTGCACCGAGAACGGCAGCAGAGAATTTATAAGGATTAGCTGTTGAAGCAAGAACTGTTTCAGTTTTATCGCCTGTTCTTGCAACATATTCTTCATATACCTTAACGGCAACAGCTGTATGAGTATCGCAAAGATAGCCGTTTTTATAAGTTTCAGCAATAATTTCACTTGTTTGCTTATCATCGCAGCAGCCTGCATCAAACAAAGCAAAAACCTTGTCTGCAACGTCTTTATCTATCTCATATTTGCCGCTTGTTGAAAGCTGACCCATCCAATCTCTGATTTTTGCGTCATTTTCATCGCTGAGATGGAACAAAAGACGCTCAAGGTTTGATGAAATAAGAATATCCATTGACGGTGAAGTTGTTGCATAGAAGTTTCTGTTTTTATCATAAGTACCGCTTTTGAGGAAATCAGTGAGAACATTGTTTGCATTTGATGCGCAAATCAAAGTTTTAACAGGGATACCCATGCGTTTTGCGTAATAAGCAGCAAGGATATTGCCGAAGTTACCCGTTGGAACAACAACATTCATTTCGTCGCCGTTTTTGATGGTACCGTTTTCAATCAAATCGCAATAAGCAGAAACGTAGTAAACAATCTGCGGAACGAGTCTGCCCCAGTTGATTGAGTTTGCAGAAGAGAACATCATGCCGTTTTCACTGAGCTTTTCTGCAACAGCTTTGTCGGTGAAAATCTTTTTAACACCGCTTTGCGCATCGTCAAAGTTTCCGTTGATTGCGCAAACACAAACGTTTTCACCTTCCTGGGTTGTCATCTGAAGCTTCTGCATCGGGCTTACGCCGTCATTCGGATAGAACACCATAATTTTTGTTCCGGGAACATCCTTGAAGCCTTCAAGTGCAGCTTTTCCGGTATCACCGGAGGTTGCAACAAGAATTACAATTGTTTTGTCTGCAACCGTTTTCTTGGCGGCAACTGTCAGAAGATATGGAAGAAGCTGAAGCGCCATATCTTTGAAAGCACAAGTTGGACCTCTCCAAAGTTCAAGGACATTTGCGCCGTCAGCAATCTTTTTCAGCGGAGCAATTTTTTCGCTGCTGAATTTTCCGGGCGCATAAGCACCGCTGACACACATTGAAATTTCTTCTTCAGTGAAATCTGTCAAATAAAGTGAAAGCACTTTTTTTGCTCTTGAGATATAATCGAGTCCGACAAGTGAATCAATGAACTGCTTGTCAATTTGCGGAATTGATTCAGGAACAAAAAGTCCGCCGTCAGCCGAAATGCCCTGAGCAATTGCCTGAGAAGATGAAACGTGAACATTTTTATCTCTTGTACTTGTATAAAGCATTATTTTAACCTCCGTTTCGGGCAGCAAAAGATACCGCCTTGAATCTACATACCTTGATATATTAACACAAATTATTGATTATGTAAAACGTTATTGAAAAAATTTTCGGAATTTTTTGAAAAAAACTTGTCAAGCAGACTGCTATCCATGCCTTTTTTGAGCAAAAATGCTCTGAGCGGTGGTATACATGACAGATTCTTCAGCCTGCGGCTCATTTTTGCGCCATCAAAATCACTTCCGAAAGCAATTGAATTTTCACCGCCAAAGCTGATGATGTGACATATGTTTTCATAGACAGCCTCAAACACGTTGCTGCCGAGAAAAACAGGATAGAAGTTTATCCCGATTAAACCGCCGCAAGCGATTATCTCTTTTATTTGGTAATCCTTGAGGTTACGCTTGTGAGGACAGACCGAAAAGCAATTGCTGTGCGAAGCGATAAACGGTTTGTGGGCGATTTTTGAAACATCACAGAAGCCGTCCTCGTTCAGATGTGAAACATCAATTACAATGCCCTGATTTTCAGCTTCATGCAGCGCTTTTTTGCCCAAGGCGGTGAGACCTCCCGAAGCAACATCAGCTCCGCAGGCAAGCTCGTTTTCGCCGTTCCACGTCAAAGACATTGCGCAAACACCACGTGACTTCCAAAGAGCGATGTTTTCAAGCTCGCCGCCGAGTGAAACAGCATTTTCAAGCGTGAGCATCGGTTTGACAACGCATTTTTCAATAAGCGGCAGTTGCGATTGATAGAAATTATAAAGTTCATCAGCTTTTTTAAATGCAGCTTTTCCGTGGAAATCATCGTTTAACCACAGCGCAAAACATTGACGGTAATTTTTAAACAGCATTGAAATTTTGACATTCACTTGGAGTTTTTCACTTGCCAAATCAATCCCTTTTGCAAAGGCTGTTGTGACGGTATCACAGTGCAAATCAAAATAATCCATAATTATCTCCGCAGTCTGTTAGATCAAATGAGTTTTCGAGCAGATTAAAATTGTTTACTCGTCCGCCTTTTTGAATCACTTCAAAGACATCAAAACGTGGCTGTTTATCTGCCAGATTTTCCTGCATATACTGCATTGCAGTCAGAATTATTTTCTTTTGCTTTGAACGGTCAACAGCTTCCCTTGGTGAGGAAAAACTGCTGCTCCTTGTTTTGACTTCAATAAAAACAAGATACAACTCATTTTCCGCAATCAAATCAATTTCGCCATAGCGTGAATGATAATTCCTTGCCGTTACATTATATCCATGATTTGAGTAATAGCTTGCTGTAAAATCCTCACCGAGCTTTCCGACGTCTGAATTAGTCATTGCTGTCACCGAGAATTTTTTTGAGGAAGGTTTTTCTGTGCTCGGGGCAAATACCGTGTTCGGCAATCATTTCATAGTGCAGCTTTGTACCGTAACCCTTATGCTGAGCAAATTTATATTGCGGATATTTTTCGTCCGCCTCACGCATATATCTGTCTCGGGTTACCTTTGCAACGATTGATGCGGCGGCAATTGAAATTGATTTTGCATCGCCTTTGACAATTGTGCGCTGTTCAATTGCAAGCCCCGGTTTTTGATTGCCGTCAATCAAGGCAATGTCCGGTTTGACTTCAAGGTTTTCAACAGCAGTTCTCATTGCGAGAAAAGTAGCCTGCAAAATATTGATTTCGTCAATTGTTTTTGCATCAACCATAACAGCAGAATATGCGATAGCTTTCTCTTTTATGACTTCATATATAGCTTCACGCTTTTTTTCACTGAGTTTTTTTGAATCATTGATTCCTTCAATTTCACAATCCAGCGGCAAAATCACCGCTGCGGCGCAAACGGGGCCGCAAAGCGGACCTCGCCCTGCCTCATCAATGCCGCAAACGACCTTATATCCCTCGTCAATTGCGGATTTTTCATATTCGTACGTCATTTATTTTCAGGTGCAAGAATGCACATTCCTTTCATATAGTACATTACGGCAGAGATGAACCCTGCCGTAATGGTTATTAGTAAAATTTACTGGGCGAAATTACGCTCAAACACAATAATCCAAAGCGCATTATTGCAAAACAATCAGATTACTTCGCAGAAGTTAAAGATTGATTCAGGAAGTTCTTCCTTATCAGCAGAAATTGTGAAAATGAATTTCTTATCAGTTACTGAACTCAATTCATATACTTCTTCAAGGAATTTTGCAAGTTCTTTATAATCTCTGCCACCGATTCTGAGGGTTGCATCAACAAGAACATCAGTGATGTCATGGTCGCCTGCGCAAAGACCTGAAAGGAAGCCATAAAATGCATCATAACCTCTGATTTCAAAATCATCGGCAGCAACAAGCCTTGCACGATGGTCAACATCATATGTTAACTTGGTTTCTTTTTCAACGCAGATAACATTCCCTTTTGAAGCCTCAATTGCCTCGTTTACACAAGCAATGAGGTGCTTCGTTTTGCCTGAACCTTTGTGTCCTAAAATAAGAGAAATCATCTAAATTTCCTCCTTGTTTATAAATTTCCCACTCATGTGGTTTTTTTACAGTTATATTATATCACTTTCCGAGCCTGACTTCAAGTGCTTCTTTCTCTTTTTCATAGCCCGGTTTGCCCAAAAGTGCAAACATATTCTTTTTATAGCTTTCAACGCCCGGCTGGTCGAACGGATTTACACCGAGAACATATCCTGAAATTGCGCAGGCTTTTTCAAGGAAGTAAATGAGATAGCCAAGGTTTTCTTCGTCCGGCTTTTCAACATCAAGAACAATGTTCGGAACACCGCCGTCATTGTGAGCGAGGACTGTTCCTTCAAATGCCTTACGGTTAACAAATGACATCGGCTTACCTGCAAGGAAATTGAGTCCGTCAACGTTTTCGCTGTCTTCTTTAATGATGTATTCCTGCTTCGGCTCATCAAAGTTGATGACAGTTTCAAACATGATTCTTTCACCCTGCTGAATATACT
>JAMPAE010000012.1 GCA_023667385.1 Ruminococcus sp. | reverse complement strand
AAAAATCATAACGGAACTGTCTGCGTTAAACATCTTTGGGAAAAATGCGGTGTTATTTTTGTGATATGCACCGCTTTTTGAGCAAAATGCTTGAAAAAACTGTTAAAATATGTTATAGTGTTCCAATGAGGAAATACCTGATAAAAACACCTGTTAAAGGAGATTAAACTATGAATATCGGTATGATTTTCGCCGGAGGTACCGGCACAAGAATGAACACCAAATCGTGTCCGAAGCAGTTTCTTAAACTCTACGGAAAAGAAATTATCATATATACTCTTGAACATTTTCAGCGCCACGAGGCAATTGACGCAATTGCGGTTGTTTGCATTGAACCGTGGATTCCATATCTGAAAGATTTGCTTAAAAAATATAACCTTGACAAAGTCAAATGGGTTGTTCCCGGCGGAAACAGCGGCCAAGAATCAATTTTTAACGGACTCAAAGCCGCATATGACGGCACAAACGATGACAATGCAATTGTTCTCATTCATGACGGCGTGAGACCGCTGATCAACGGTCAGCTTATTTCTGACTGCATTGAAAGCGTTAAAACTCACGGCTCAGCAATCACAACCGTGCCTGCAATTGAAACAATTGCAATCATTGACAAGCAGTCAAACGAAATCACAGGCACAGTCAACCGTGCTGACTGCATGATTGCAAGGGCTCCGCAGTGCTTCTATCTTGGTGAAATTATGGAAAATCACTTCAAAGCAATTGCGGAAAACAGGTTTGATTTCATTGACTCAGCATCGCTGATGAAAAACTATGGTCACAGCCTTTACGTTGTTCCCGGCCCGATGGAAAACATCAAAATCACCACCCCGTCGGATTATTATACTTTCAAGGCTTTCATTGAACGCCAGAACGACGCTGATGTTTTCGGCATCTGATATAAAATTTTATTCTGACTATATTATGTAGAATAGCTATGCCCTGTTAGGCTACAGCAGGGTGCTTTGTTGAACTTAATTTTTTGTAGCCGGAAAGGCTGTTGATTTATGGCATCTCAAATTGAAAAGCAGGATATACTTGCAGTGTGCAAAAAGGAGATCATGAAATCTCTTTATGGCAATAAAATCCTCATCACAGGTGCAACAGGTCTCATCGGTTCATTTTATGTAAAATGCATTTCACATCTTAACAAAACCGATGATGCAAACATCACCTTATATCTTGTTGTCAGAAACAGAAAGAAAGCAGACGCTCTTTTTGCCGACCTTGATGACAGCAACATTAACTACATTGAAAGCGATGTTTGCGATTTGAAGGAAGTTGACGTTGACGTTGATTACATCATCCACGGCGCAAGCATCACAAACTCAAAGATGATGGTAACCAACCCGGTTGAAACCATTGACATTGCAATTCGTGGCACGGAAAACCTGCTTGACATTGCACGTAAGCAGAAAAACCTCAAGGCATTTTTATATATGTCATCGCTTGAGGTTTACGGTGTTACAGATCCATCACTTAAAATGATTACCGAAACCGATTACGGTTACATTGATCAGTTAAGTGTACGTTCAAGCTATTCGCTTGGCAAAAGGATGGTTGAGTGCATCTGCGCTTCTTATGCAAGCGAATATAACGTACCTGTTAAAATTGTTCGTCTCACCCAAACATTCGGTGCAGGCGTTGACTATAATGATGGCAGAGTTTTTGCCGATTTTGCAAGATGCGTCATTGAAAAGCGCAACATCATTCTTCACACCAAAGGTGAAACCGTCCGCAACTATTGTTATCTCACCGATGCAGTCACTGCGCTGACAACAGCTCTTGTTCGTGGTGAAATCGGTGAAGCTTATAACATAGCAAACGAAAAAACCGACATTTCAATTTATAATATGGCAAAAATGCTTTGTAAGCTTTACCCTGAAAACGGCATTGATGTTGTAATTGAAGATAACGGCAACGCAGCAAAGATGGGCTATAACCCCACAATTAAGGTTGTTTTGTCAACGCAGAAGCTTCAGGCTCTTGGTTGGCAGGCTGACGTTGGCATTGAGGATATGTTCAAAAAACTGATTACCGACATGGCGGCTTCAGTTGAAAAGGAGATTTAAAATTGACCGGTGAGCAAAAAATTCTTTCTGTTGTTGCCTATCTGGACAATACCGACAACATTGAAAGATTTTTAAAATCAATTGCAAGCAACGATTGCATCGAAAGCACTGAAATCATCATCGTCACCGAACAAGATGAAAACAGCGCAGATGTTGGTCAATTAAAAGAATATCAAAAACAATATCAGCAAATGAAGATATACTGCGGCATCAGCGGCGGTATATCTTTGTGTTATAATTACGGAAAAAATCAAGCTGTTGGCAAGTGGCTTCATTTCACAAAATGCTCGTCATATTATTCCGATAAAGCGTTCGATTACCTGCTTGCGAATGAAGATGCTGCAAACATGATATGCATGACGCCGTTTATGCTAAACGGTGCAGGAAATAAGCACATCCCATATAATATGCGTGCCGTCAACAGTGGCAAAATCAACTTGAACGCTGACATGGAATCAATTAATCTGAACCTTGATTCGTTCATTGTCAGCAAAATGCTTTGCAATGAAGCTTCGTTCAACAAGACGCTCACATATGACAGCGAAATTGATTTCATTTTGAATTTATATCTTGCTGAAAGCACGATTTATTGCGAGCCACGCAGCGAGGTTTACTTAAATTATAAGGCTGAAACTGCATTCACCAGCTATACGCCTGCAAGGGATAAGGCATGGTACACAGACGTTATCAACAGCAGCTTCATTCCACTGATTGAGCGTGCTGAAAATGTTCCTGTTTTTGTTCAAGCTGCAATTTATTATCTGGTTTTCATCAGGTATGAAAACAATTATTTTGACCGTGACACAGGTACGCTGACACGCAGTGAAGCTTTTGAGTTTGATGAAGCGTGCAAGGCGGTGTTTCGCAAGCTTGATGACAAGGTAATTTTTGCAAATTGTGACGTATCATACACGGTTCCAAAGCGGTTTATGATGCATTCCTATCGCTCGAAATACGGCAACGAGCCGCCCTATCATCTTGGCATCAACGGCAACGAGATTTTCCTTGAGAACGAGCAGCGCAGCATTTTGCTTGGAAAAACGTTCAATCAGGAAATCTCAATGCAGGTCATCAACTTCATTGACGGCAAGCTGGAATTTGATTTTCAGTTTGATGATGAGTATCTGCGTGGTTCCGACTATCATCTTTACGCAGTGGTTCAAAGTAAAGGCTACAGCGGTGAAGCAATACTCAGTGACAGCGGCGAAAAAATTGAGCTGACTGAAACCGACGTGTATTCATCGCACAAATACTTTGGCATAACCATGTCAAGGACGAAAACGTGTCACCTTAGCATCAGTCCAAAGTTGCTCATGGGTAAAAAGCTCGTCTTTGCGTTTGAATATCAGGGAACGCTTTATGCACTTGACATAAAATACATCAGGGCTTATTCCAGGCTTTCCGAAAGCAGTCACAGCTACTGGATGTTTGACAAAAACAGCATGGCAAAAAGCACAAAAAGGGCAATTGAATTTGAAAAATGCGACGCTCTGAGCCATTTAAAGCATGAAATCATGTTCATTCTTTATGCGATTTTGCTTGACGGCAAATTCAATGTCAAAGTTAAGCTATATAACGCCGCATTACGCTTAACCGCCATAGTCACACGGCGGTTTTATAAGCACAAACACATTTGGCTGACGTTTGATAAGCTTTATAAATCAGGCGACAACGGTGAGTATATGTTCCGATATTGTATTGAACACGGAAAAGGCATAACGCCCTACTACATCATCAGCAAAAGCAGTGCGGATTATCAGCGATTGAAGCAAGAGTTTGGCAAAAACATTCTTGTTCACGAAAGCTTTAAGCAACGCTTACTCGCCATTAACTGCGAAATGATTCTGGCAACTCACCCAACTGTTATGCGGTATTGCGGATTCAGCAACGCACTTCAGCCGATTTTTAAAGATTTGTTCAAAGCGCCAATCATGTGCATCCAACATGGACTGACGATTCAGAAAATTGCGCAATATCAAAACCGTGTCTATGACAACACACGCTTATACAGTCTCGCATCAAAATATGAATGGGAAAACATCTGCAACCCACTTTATGGTTACACGGAAAAAGAGCTCAGGCTCACAGGTCTCGCCCGCTATGACGGACTGAAAAGCGATGATAAGCGTCAGATTTTGATTACCCCAACATGGAGAAGAAATGTTGTGACTTCAGGCATTGCGTTCGTCAAAAAGGCGCACAACGATTCTTTCAAGCAAAGCGCATATTACAAAATATACAACAACCTCATCAATGACGAAAAGCTCATCGAATGTGCAAAACGCAACAGATACAGAATCATTTTCCTGCTCCATCCTGCCATGAGCTCACAAATGGATGACTATGACAAAAACGATTACGTTGAAATTGTTCAGGCGAGTGGAAATATGAATTATGAAAAAATTCTGACCGAAAGCTCATTGATGGTCACCGATTACTCAGGAGTTCAGTTTGATTTTGCATATCAACGCAAGCCCGTGATATATTATCACCCAACGCTTCTTCCTGCGCAATATGAAACCGGCAAGCTCGACTTTGAAACGATGGGCTTCGGTCCAGTTTGCACAGAACACAAACAGGTTGTTGATTCAATTTGCGAATATATGGAAGTTCAATGCAGAAATCCCGAAAAGTACATCAAAAGAGCAGATGATTTCTTCGCTTATGATGATTTTGAAAACTGCCGCAGAATTTTTGAACAAGCTTATGCTTTCATCAAAAATGAACTTGAGCAAAACAATAATAACATCAATCATTAAAAAACGAGCTCGCAGCGATATGCTTAGAGCTCGTTTTGTCTTGTCTTTTATTTTCGCAACCATCTGCGGCTGTCAAAGAGTGTCATAATCCACTTGTGGAAATATTTATTGCCGCAAATAAACGTTAGTGCAATACCCAAGATGATAATCGGCCACTCCCAAAAATCTTTGAAAATGTTTTGGAATATATCCTGAATTTTTACACCGTAAACCAAGATGTACTCAATAACATAATGCAGTGAATAGATTGCAAGTGTTCTTGAGCCGAATTTAGTGAAAAACGTTTTTCTTCTTGGGGTTATGCTGATGAGCGCAAATGTCATCAACGTTGCCGCTGCAGTCACCGAAAGTCTCAGCAAACCTCCCCACGGAGCCAAATCGCCCATTTTGTCATAGGCATTCTGACCCGATAAAAGCAGGAAGAAATCGGAACATTCTTCAAGGTCAATCACGAAAAACGCAACGAGAACGCCAATCAAAATCACAGCGGAAGCAATTTTCACTGCCACATTTTCCGTCACTCTCAGTATATCAGCAGGTTTGATATAATATCCCATCAGGAAGAACGGATAATAGTTTATCACCCTCAAAAACGCCAGCACCTGTGTGTCCTCAGTTGTATATCCTGCAAAGATGCAGCAAATCATTGAAATTGTGAACACAAAAATCGGGTTGAACTTCTTCAGATAGAACGTCAGCGCAAACATTATGAATATTGCCAACATATACCATGGCAAGCTGGCATTGGAAAAAAGTTCCAGTTGTGTTTCGCCTTCAATGATTGCTTTCGGGATGAAATTCAAAAACGTCAGCAACAAATAAAACAACAAATACGGCGTGACTTTGTCCCAACGCTTTTCATCAATCGTGCGCTTACCCATCATGCCTGAAATGAAAATGAACGCCGGCATATGGAACAGATAAATATATTGTCTGAGTACTTCAAACATTTCGGAATCATTGCGCAAAAAATTGAAAAAATGACCCACCACAACCAAAAGTATTAATATAAACTTGAAGTTGTCCCATTTTGCAACACGTCTGCCTTCAGCCATATAAACACCACCAAAAAAATTCAACAGGAATTGATACTTTTCGCTTTATAGCGCTAAAATCATTTGGAAATATACCACAAAATTCCAATTATGTCAAGATTTTGAACAACACTTAATAATATACAAAAAATAATAAAGCCACATCATTAATGCACAACGCAACAATGATATGGCTTTTTGATTGTTATTTTTTTAATTTGCGCAGCTTGCGATTGTGCTGAGTGTTGCTTCTGCAACACCTTTTGGGTTATATTCCATGACCATGTGACCGCCCTGCTCAAACTCACAGGTTATCAGGTTTGCAGGGTTGGAATTAACAAGCGTATCAATGCTGCTTTTCATTGCAACCTTATCGTTTGCAACAGTCACAATAACAATCGGGATTGTCAGCTCACCAAATTTTGCAGCGTCTGTTGGTGTTGCGTGAGATGCCATGATTGCAATTGCTGCGCCGGTACCTTTGATTTTCAGCGGATTTGTGATTCTGCTTGTATCATAAGTTTTTGCATAAGCCTTATCGCTGAAGCTCATTTCAATCATCATGCGGATGATTGACGGAGAGCGTGAAGCAAGCGAAATCACAAGGTTAAACATTCCGCCAACAAGGCAGGAACGCATCATCAGGCTTGCAATTTTCGGAAGCTCGGCGTTTGTTTGCGGAGCAATCAGAACAAGACCTGTAACAACTTCGGGATACATAATTGCAAGATTTGATGCAACACCGCCGCCCATTGAATGACCGCCTACAATCCATTTGCCACCCAGTGACTGCATCAGCTCAAACACAACTTCTTCTCTCGGAAGCAGCTTCATATATGCGGTTTCTCTGGTTGAATAGCCGAAATCTGGCAGGTCAACCAGAACCACTTTGTAGCCGGCCGAAACATACTCTTGAGCAAGACCCTCAAGTGATACTGTTGACAGACCAAATCCGTGGAAAAGCATAATCTGATTTTTAGCAGTGCCGCTCGGCTCATATGTTCTGTAATGGAGGGTGTAATCACCGGAAGTGAAAAATTCACTGTTTTCAAAAGGTTTTTCCGCTGTTTCGTTTGCCGCAAAAGCAAAAAATGAACAGCTAAAAACCATGATTAGTGCAAGGAGCAAGGAAATCGCTTTTTTCATAAAAATCAATCCTTTCGATTTATAGGATGAATGGACTCGAATCAATCACGGTCGAGGAGTGCAAATTTCACCTGAACTGCGTAAAAAATCCTTGGCACTGCGCAAGGCGACGATGAAAAAGAATAAGACACAGCAGATTCAAGGGTTCGGCGTGTTTGCTTCGGGTTTATTCAGTTTAACTTTATTTTACCAAAAAGCGCACCTCAAAGTCAATATAAAAAGAAAAGGAACTGCATTTACAGTTCCTGATTTGATTAGTAATTCTTATTTCCGCCACGTCTGGAATATCCGCCGCCATGCTTGGACTCGCCTGAGCGCTTCAAGTCCGTCATTTTTTCATCACTGACTTGTTTGAAGTGAGCCATCATGTCCTCAAACGACATTCCCTCTGTGCTTTTATGCGGCTGACCCTGCCACGCATTGACCTGTCTGGGCTTGCGCTGACCGCCACGGTTGTTTCTCGGACGTGATTCACCTGTTGGTTCAGCAGCCTTTTTGATGGAAAGACTGATTTTCCCCTCGTCATTAATTCCGATAACCTTAACCTTAACCTCTTGTCCCTCTGAAAGAAAATCCTTTATATCTTTGACAAAAGTGTTTGACACTTCAGAAATGTGTACCATTCCGCTGCTGCCGTCGGGGAGCGCAACAAAAGCGCCAAACCCTGTTAATCCCGTTACTTTTCCGTCAACAATTGCACCGATTTCAAGCATATAAAGCCTAATCCTCCGTTAATTAATTTCCGAATGATGAATCATAAATCACATATTCGCCCGGCTTTGCATAGCCATATTTTTCTCTTGCGATTTTCTCGCAATATTCATCGAAGCCCTTACCGTTGATGAGGTCGCTGTCTTTTTTTATTTCTTCTTTGACCTTTTCGCACTGCGCTTCGGCTTCGGCAATCTGTGATTTATAATCGTTTGCTTTGGAGTAATTTACAGCGCCGACACTGATTGTGAAAGTTAAAGCAACAGCAACAACTAACGCAATAAGCAACCTTCTCACTGTAAGCTTGCTCGGCTTTTTCTTCTTCTTGAAAGTTTCAACTGCCAGCTTAAACACCCCAATGCAATATAGTATATATGAATTAATTATACAGATTAACGGAAAAATTTCAAGTCTATATTGTAAATTTATTATTTTTTTTAGATTTTTTGAGCTTGTTGTGCTTCTTTGCTGAATACTTTTTCTTTTGGTTGGCGCTTTCAGGTGCTTTTTCGGCGTCATCTGCCTGTTTTGGTTTTGACTTAATCTGTTTGACTTTTTCTTTCAGCCTTGCCTTGACCTTTGCTGTTTCAGATTTTCTTTTTAAATTGAGTCGTTTAAAAATTGACGCAAGAACAATAAACGGTCGAAACAGCAAGCTTAGCAGTTTTTTAATCAACGCCGCAAATGGTTCAACAACACTTCTGATCAAGCTGTCCATTGTTAAAAAATAGATGCCTGCACCGACGGCAATTGCGGCAATCAAATCAAGTCTGACATCACCGTTGCTGTAAGCAAGCATAAAGAGAAAGCACAGCACGGTTGCCGTGACGCTAAAAAAGACATCCTGAACAATGTAAGCTGTCTTTTTGCTGCTTATCACACGGCGCACTGCTGAAACAAGGCGATAAAAAATCCCGATGATAAACCCGAACCCAACTGCAAAAAGGAAATGGCTGATTTGATCTGAAATTGACAGTCCGTACTTCATCTGAACATCTTCCCAAAAAAGCCTGTGCTTTTCGGCTGCTGGTCAATATAAGTCAGCGAAACAATGTTTCCGTCAACAGTCAGCTCCCCTGCGTCGATGTTCAGCTTTCCAATGTGCAGGTCAGTACCACGAATTGTCAGCTCACCATAATCTGTGTATGCGATGATTGCGGTTTCATCAAAGCTATCTACGTCGGTGACGCCGGTCAGGCTGAGTTTTTTCCTGTCTTCAAGAAAAATGTTATGCGGTGCAATAATCTTCTTTGAATCCTCCATTAATTTGCCCTCTGACGCTTCTGCACTCTTATTTGCTGAGCATCCTTTCCTCTCTTAGTGTTCTTCACGCTAACACCTCCCACTGTTACAATATGCGGGAACAGTTGACATTAGAACAAAAAGACTGCTTGCACAATACGCAGCAGCCTTTAGTATGAATTAATTTTTTTGCAATCGCTAAACACCGTTTATACATCAATGAAGCAAACATCATTGCCGAAATGTTTGATGAACTTCATCAGCCCATCAAACGGCAGCCAAACAGTTGACGTATTGTCATTCGGGTGAAAGCCGATTAAGCCCTCAAGCTTTTTCAGGTCGCTGTCAAGCACAACCTTAACCTCATGGGTATCATCGTTGATGATACCAAACGGAGAAACTGCTCCGCTTTTCAGCCCCAAATGCTTCATCAGCCGCTCATCTGAACCAAAGCTAAGCCTTGAAGAACCCAACTGCGGCTTCAACTCGCCCTGAATGTCAGGGTGTTTGTCCTTGAGCATTGATATGACATAATGAACCTTGCCGTTGGCATTGCGCAAAAACAAATTTTTGCAAAGTGCGCCGTCTGTGAAAATGCCAAGCTTATCCATTTCTTCAATTGTGGAAACTTTTTCGTGATTTATCACCCTGTAATCAATGCCAAGAGAATCAAGCACTTCATAAACCCTTTCTTTTTCAGTCATTGTGAAGCCTCATTTCTTCATGTAAGTTGAGATGCTGCCGTCCTCTGCTTTGAGCGTCAGCACATTATTCTCAACTGCAAATGAATAGGTGTTAGTGACAGACTTTGAATAAATTGAAGCGTTGATTGTGACCTTGTCACCCTTTACGGTGTAAGTGCCGGTATATGTGCCGTTGATTGGCATATTGATAACTGGAACGGTGAAGTTGACATATGTGATTTCAACAACTCCGCCCTGCTTAAATTCATAGCCACTCATGCCGCTGCCGTCTGACCATTTACCAATCAAATCACCTGCATCGGTTGAAACTGCACCGTTGCCACGGACGAAAAGGATAACATCATCACGTGAATCTTCAAGGCTCAACGTGTTGCCCGAAATTTTGTAGTCATATTCAAGAGTTACTTTTTTGCCGTCAACCATGAACTGAATGGTGATTTCATCGTCATCAGTCATGTAAACACCGTTATATGAGCCTGTCAGTGAATCGGCAGAAACAGATGGAAGAACAACCTTTGAAATGGAAACCTTAAGCGTTCCATCCTCATTGAATGTATATCTCCAGTTTCCGTCGCTGCTTACCCATCCACCGTTAATACCGGTTGGTTCTGCAACTGCATTGCCGTCAAAAGATGAGGTTGTGACATTGCTGCCATTTGATGCAGCACGCTCATAGGTTGAAATGTCGCTGTCTTTCAAATCTCTCATTGTCAGTTGATTGCCATCAACTGATGCGGAATAAGTTTTGGTGATTGTTTTTGAATAGATCGAAAACTTAATCGTAACAACGTTGCCGTCAATGGTATATGTGCCCTTTGTTGAGCCATTGATTGGCATATTCACAACAGGGACAGTGAGATTGACATAAGTCACGGTTACATAGCCGTCATCGAAAAACTCATAGCCGCTCATGTTTGCACTGTCGGCCCATTTGCCAAGAATTGACTGCTGCAAATTTGCAGTTTGATTTTGCTGAATATCTGATGTAAGCGGCGGAGCAACATCATTCTGACCATTCTGCAAGGTGGTTGTTTGCATTGCTTCTTCACTTGGAAGCGGTCGATTGTCATTTTTATGCATAACACTGACACAAACGGTAATCACAATGCAAAGTGCCAGCACCGCAGCAACAACAATCAGCATAATTTTCGTACTTTTTTTCATATCCTTACCTCCATGAAAAACAGTTGTACCATATAATCAAAAGTTTGCCGAAATAACATTAAAGTAACTTTAAAAAGACAGTGTTGAGAAAAATTAAAAAGGGCTGCGTTTTAACAGCCCTTATCAGTATCAATTAGTTTTGTGCCGGAGCAGCAGTTGTTGTTTCGCTTTCTGCTCTTTGATAAAGCACGAATTTGGTTTCGCCTGTTGTCGGGTCTTTGAGGTTCAGGGTCTGACCTTCAATTGTGAAGAGATATTCACCGCTGATTGAAGCGATTGATGACAATGTGATTGTTATGTAATATTGACCGTCATCTTTCTTAACAACACTGTATGAGCCCTTGAGATTGTTTGTGACAACATCATTAACAAGACCTGCAAGTCCGTCAAGAAGTGAACCGGGCGTCTGGTTGCTGATAACTTCATAAGTGATGACGTTATCTTCGTGGAATTCAATTCCGAAATATCCTGAAGATTCAGTCCACTTGCCGATAATCTGCTTATCAGGTGTTTTGCCGCAAGCTGCAAAAAGCAGAGTAACCGTGCAAAGCACCAAAGCAATTGCCAAAACTTTTTTCATCTGTTTCATAGATAGTAACTCCTTTTGATTAAAGTAGTCTTTCGACTATGATGAATTATAGCATATAAAAAATTATTTGTAAAGTGTCGAAATATAAAGAACGATTACTTTGAGCTTTTGTCTTTAATCACACGCAGCCTTGAAAACTCTTCTCTTTCCTTTTCGTCAAGGTCTTGTGAGATGTATTTAATGATTTCTTCAAAGCGTGGAATCATGATGTTGTTGAGTGCATTGCTTCGTTTTTGCGTTTTTTCAACCGCATCGGCAAGTCTGCAAACTCCGCTTTCAATTTCTGCAAGCTGAGCTGTCAGGTTCTTCACCCTGCGAAAAAGCATACACGCTTCGTCAAAATCAGAATTTGTTTCGCCAAAGCCGAAATTTCTCACATCGGTGTTGCCGGGTTCAATTTGAATCATCGGAATTTCAACACCCATGACCGAGCGATAGTCAATTGTCAAGTCATCTTCAACAGGCACTGCTTTTGCAAAGCGTTCGCAGTCACCAATGCTGAACGTTGCCCTTTTCAGTGCAGAATAAGCCTGCTCATAGACCTGACCGATTTGCGTTTGAATTGCTTTTGCGCTGTCAATCATCTGCATCATCTCACGAACAAGGATGTTCTTTTTCCTGTCCATCAGGTCATAACCGAGCTTTGCAAGCTCCAGCGACTTTTTAGTGTTCATCAAATTCGTTTTCGTTGGGAAAACCTGCGCCATTTTCTGCACCACCGTTCTGCATATAATTAAGAATTAGGAGTAAGGGGTCAGTGATTGTTTTTAGGCTTATAATAAAGTTCCAAATACTTATCATCAACACGATCCAGCTCTGATTTTGGAAGCATTGAAAGAAGCTCCCAACCAAGGTTAAGCGTTTGCTCAATTGTTCGGTTTTCGGTTGCGCCCTGATTGATGAAAACTCTTTCAAATTCACGCCCAAAGCTTAAAATCAGCTTATCGTTTTCCGAAAGCTCATCCTCACCGATAACCGATGCAAGGGCTTTTGCATCCTGAACCTTTGCATAGCTTGCAAAAAGCTGATTTGCAAGGGCACTATGATCCTCTCTGGTATAGCCTGCGCCGATACCGTCCTTCATCAAACGTGAAAGTGACGGTAAAACGCTTACAGGCGGATAGATACCCTTTGTGTCAAGACCTCTGTCGAGAACAATCTGACCTTCGGTGATGTAACCTGTAAGGTCGGGAATCGGGTGCGTGATGTCATCGTTCGGCATTGTCAAAATCGGAATTTGCGTGACCGAGCCGCCCGAAGATTTGATGATACCTGCACGCTCATAAAGCGTTGCAAGGTCGGAATAAAGATAGCCCGGATAGCCTTTTCTGGCAGGGATTTCGCCCTTCGATGAGCTAAATTCACGCAGTGCTTCGGCATAAGAAGTCATGTCGGTGAGTATGACAAGGATGTGCTTGCCTGTTTCATAGGCGAGATATTCAGCCGCTGTCAGTGCGCATCTCGGAGTGATGATACGCTCAATAATCGGGTCATTTGAAAGGTTGAGGAACATCACAACCCTGTTCATTACATTTGCCTTTTCAAAAGATGACCTGAAATACTCCGCAACGTCATTTTTAACGCCCATTGCGGCAAAAACAACTGCAAAGTCATCATTATCGGCAATTGAAGCCTGACGCACAATCTGAACCGCAAGCTCATTGTGGCGCATACCTGAACCACTGAAAATCGGCAGCTTCTGCCCCCTGATGAGCGTTGTCAGGCAGTCGATTGAAGAGATGCCTGTTTGAATAAAGTTTCTCGGATACACACGGGAAACAGGGTTGATTGGCTGACCGTTAACATTAAGGCTGACTTCGGGATAGATTTCACCTAAGCCGTCAATCGGCCTGCCCAAGCCGTCAAATGTGCGACCGAGGATTTCCTTTGAAAGCTTCATTTCCATGGGTTTGCCGAGAAGCCTTGTTTTGGTGTTCACCATTGAAACGCCTCTTGTGCCCTCAAAAACCTGAACAACAACCTTATCGCCCTCAATGGCAACAATTCTTCCGGTGCGTTTTGTTTTGTCGGTGAGTTCAATTTCAACAAGTTCTTCATTCATCGGGTTTTTAACGCCCTCAAGGACAACAAGCGAGCCGTTGATTTCGCTCAGTCCACGATGTTCAACAATCATTGCTGTCCCTCCTTATCTGAGATATGAATCCAAAGCAGAATCAATTTCATTTATATAGTCATCAAACATGGCAAGATTGTCATTCGGAATGTCATATTTGATTTTGATAAGCCTATCAAACAGGCCCGTTGCCATCAGCTTCGAAATCGGAACCTGCAAAGCAACGATCTGCTGGCATTTATGATAAAGATGCAAAATCACTTCCATCATTTTCAACTGCTTTTCAATCGGTACATAGGTATCATCCTTATGAAAAGCGTTCTGCTGGAGGAAACCAACTCTGATGACTCTTGCAATTTCAATTGTCAGCTTTTGATCATCGGGCAAAACATCTGCGCCGATGAGCTTGACAATTTCCATCAGGCTGCTTTCTTCAAGCAAAATTGAGCAAAGCTCTTCACGGCACTTCATGAAATCAGCACCTGCATTGTCATGATACCAAAGCTCAAGGTCGCCGATATATTCACTGTAGCTGTTGTTCCAGTTGATGGCAGGATAATGTCTTGCGTAAGCGAGTGATTTATCCAGCGCCCAGAAACAACGTGTGAACCTTTTTGTGTTTTGCGTAACAGGCTCGGAGAAATCCGAACCCTGCGGAGAAACTGCACCGATGATTGTGACCGAGCCTTCTCCCTCGGAAAGCACCTGCATATAGCCTGCCCTCTCATAAAATTCCGAAAGCCTTGACGGAAGATAAGCAGGGAAGCCTTCATCGGCAGGCATTTCTTCAAGTCTGCCGGAAATTTCACGCAGAGCCTCTGCCCAACGTGAGGTTGAATCCGCCATGATTGCCGTGTGGTATCCCATGTCACGGTAATACTCAGCAAGGGTAATACCTGTATAAATTGACGCTTCACGGGCGGCAACAGGCATATTTGACGTGTTAGCAATAAGAACGGTTCTATCTGTGAGCGGTCTGCCGCTTTTGGGGTCGATTAGTTCGGAAAATTCGTTGAGTGCCTGCGTCATTTCATTGCCACGCTCACCGCAGCCAACGTAAATGATGATGTCTGCATCGCACCATTTTGCAAGCTGATGCTGCGTCATGGTTTTACCTGTTCCAAATCCGCCGGGAATTGCAGCTGCGCCGCCTTTGGCAATTGGAAACAAGGTGTCAATAACACGCTGACCGGTGACAAGCGGTTTTGATGCCGTCAGCCTTTTTTTAACAGGACGAGGAATGCGTATCGGCCATTTTTGGCAAAGCGTAAGCTCGATGATGTTGCCGTCGCTGTCTTTGATTTTCGCAACGGTATCGTTTACTTTATACTTTCCGTCACCGCAAACAGACACAACAACGCCTGAAAGCAGCGGCGAAAGCATGATTTTGTGAATAATTGCAGGTGTTTCCTGCGTTTCAGCATAAATCTGTCCGCCTGAAAGCACATCGCCTTCTTTGATTTTCAGCTTAACGTCCCATTCCTTTTCATCGTCAAGAACAGGAACGTTGATTCCTTTTCCGATAAAAGCGCCTGTTTTGTTTTCAAGAGCAGGAAGCGGACGCTCAATACCATCAAAAATATTACTGAGGATTCCGGGTCCGAGAGTTACGCACATCTGACTGCCCGTTGAAAAAACAGGTTCTCCCGGTCGAAGTCCCTGGGTGTCCTCATAAACCTGAATTGTTGTTTTTGCGCTCTCAAGTCCGATAACCTCACCAACAAGGCGGTCGTTTCCGACATATACCATTTCCATCATGGAAAATGACGTTTTGCCTTTAACAGTCACAACAGGACCGTTGATTCCATAAATTTTGTTTTCACAGGTCACTTATATCACCTCACTTGTGTTATCATTCGCTGATTGACAGCCCCGAAAAAGTCATAAACTGTTCTTTCTGGGCAGAAAGTCTTGCGTCAAGCGTATCATCAACAAAAACTGACTCGTCCTCACTTGAAGCGGCAATTCCGCCGATTACGATATTATCGAGCGTTTCCACACTGCTGACTTCTGCATATGCCGCAGCAATTGACCTGATTGTTTCAACGTCATCTGATTTTGCAAAAACAATGATTTTGCCGTCAATTTGCTCGCTTAAAGCTTTGATGCTGCTTTCAATGAAAGCGCTGTATTCTTCTGACTTTGCAAACGCTGAAAGCTGTTCACCGGCCTTTTCAAAAACTTCGGCAGTAATTTCGCTTCTGCGCTTGGCAATTTCCTGCTTGCTTTTGTTTTGAAGCGCTGAAATTTCGCTGTTAATTTCGGCACTGATTCTGTCAAGCTCAAAGCTGAGCCTGCTTTCAAGCTCCTGCTTTGTTTGCTGTTCAAGCAAAGTCAACTGTTCTTTTTTAAATTTATCGGCTCGCTTTTGAATTTTCTTGCACTGAGCCTGAGCGTTTTTGTTAATCACGTCAGCAAAACGCTCAATCTTATCATTCTGATTAAGCACAGACATTCACCCTTTCGGGAAGATTTTTAATTATATGTTTATGCCAATGGCGTCACGCACATATCGTGTGATTGAATCGCCGGAGGCTGTTGGATGAAGCATATCGGGAATTTGCGTCACAAGAAGCTTTGCACTTTTTTTCAGTTCAATGACCTGCTCCGGATATTGCTCACCGAGCGACACTGCAACAAGCAAAATGCCGACATCGCCGCTTTTTTGAACTTCATCTGCCGCTTCGGCAAACTCTTGCGCCGATTTCACAACCCTACCGTCAATACCTGCAAGACGCATACCTGTCAGCGTGTCCTCATCGCTTGACAAAAGATACATTCTCAATATACTCACCTCCTAAATTAGTAAGTCTACTTGCTTACTTAAACCTTGTTGAGGATAAGGATTGAGATAACAACACCATAAAGTGCGATTGATTCGCCAAGTGCAACAAAGATAAGGCTTTTACCGAACGATTTCGGATCCTCGCTTGTTGCGGCAATAGCTGCCGGAGCACCTGCTGCAACTGCGATACCGCCGCCGATGCCTGCAAGGCCTGTTACAAGACCTGCGGCAAGAAGTCCGAGACCTTTTGATGATGAACCGCTTTCTGCTGTTTCAGCGGAAGCAGCTTCTGTGCTTTCTGCCGATGTGGACGGATTATCAGTGTTAACCGGATTACCCGATTCAGCAGAAGCCATGAATGTGAATGTACCAACCATAATGATGAGCACAAGGAAAGTGACAAGGTTAATTCTCATGGTTTTACCAATTGATTTGCCCTCCATTCTTCTTTTAAAGGTGAAGAATGCAGAAAGCATGAGTGCGATTGCGGGAACAATGATAATTGCTGCATAAAAGAAAGTTGACATAATTTTTTCCTCCAAAATTCAAATGATTTATTTTTCAAGACTTGGGAATTTAATTGCTTTGAACGGTCTGCCGTTGCCCTCATAGAAACGGCTGAACATTTCGTAAAACTCAAGTCGCAGCGACTGGATACCTGTTAAAAGACCCTCAAGTGCAATGACAACTATGTTGCCGATTTCAATGATAATCAAGCCTTTGACTGTGCTCGGGTCACCTGCAAGAGTAAACACAACCATCATCATGCTGGCGTGAACAATCACAAATGCGCCAACACGCAAAAATGAAAGTGTGTTGCTGAAATATGAAAGCACATATTCAAGGCATTCAAACAAGTTCTGCATAAGATAATCTGAAATGCTTTCCGGCTTTTTCAGCTTCTTTTCATCAACCATCTCTGCAAGGATTTCTTTGTTGAAAAGAATCAGCATTCCAATGA
>JAMPAE010000129.1 GCA_023667385.1 Ruminococcus sp. | reverse complement strand
ATCTTGATATTATTAAAGTTGCAAGTGCATATGGAAAGGATACAAATCCTCAAAGGCTGATTGACAGAAGCAAAATTCTTTACGTTGACCCAAATAAAACAAGAACCCATAATTGGCTGTCGGTTAATAGGCTCCAATTGCCGTTACCCAGTTCCAATTATGGATTCATTGACACTATTAAATCACAAAATGGCAATAATGTCAATAGTAATTATATGCACAATGGCATAAAATATTCGCTAAAGTCGACAAACAGCGAGGGACAGGAACTTTCTGCACAACAGCAAAAGTTTTTCAGAAATGTTTCTGAGCAAATGCTTGATAATGAGGGCAGACTGAAACCTTTCTATCACGGAACAGCAAGAGCTGACAGAGTCGGAAACTATTTTGACCCCGACAGAGCAACATCGGGTCCGATGGCATATTTTACGGATAATCCTCAAATTGCTGAGAATTACAGCCGTGATAAGGCAGATACATCACTTGCTTATGACAGTGAGTATGACAGTTATGAAACTCAGTTCAGAGTCAATGTTAACGGTGAATCCATTTCAATTGTTGATTATTGGAGAATGCTTTCACCAACGCAAAAGAACAGCATAACGCGAAAAGCTGAACAACTGACATTTGATGATGATTATGAGAATCTCATATTAAAGCCCGGTAATAAGTATGGAAACGGCGGTTTGGAATTACGTTATGCACGAGGAAATGCCTTACAAGCTCTTGTTGATTGCTGGCTTGGCGGTGGCTATTTCATGGGCGAGGAAGAACGCTTTGTTGAAGTACTTGAAAAGGTCGGCGTTGAAAACGTTGAATACAAAAATCCCGATTACAGAGAGGAAAAGGTATATAAGGTTTATCTTAATATTACAAATCCGCTTGTCACAAGTGACATTGATGAGGAGTTTGTTTCAGACCTTGAAGATTATGTTGAAAGCACCGACATGAGCATATATGAGCGTGAATCCAATTCGGCTGATATGTGGGATAAGAACGACAGAGATATATATGAATGGATTGAAACATTGCGAGATGATATTGAAAACAATACCACCTATGCATGGACTACCATTCCCGATGTTGTGACTGATTTCCTGAAAGATTACGGACAGCATGACGGTATTGTTGACCTCGGAGGAAAGCAGGGCGGAGAGATTCACAAGGTTGCTATTCCGTTTTACTCCAACCAAATTAAAAATGTTGACAATCTGAATCCTACTGAACATAACCCTGATATACGTTATTCACTGAAATTGACAGGCAATGCCAACAAGATGTATAATAAAGACGGTTTTAAAATGAGCGGTCGGGAGATAGCTATGCTTGATTCGGCGGTTATGCGTAGAAATGCTGACTTGAATTTTTCAGATCGTTACATAACGGCATATTCAAATAATTATTTTTATGTTTGTGAGAACTATGATTCAGGATTCTATAAAGTTATCAACAGGTTAGACCCGGAAACACAATCAGATGAAATTAAGGAATTTAAGGAGATTGTAAGAAATGGCGAAATTATCAGTACCGAGGCAGCAATTGGCTCTGATATTGAAGAAGTATTACGACGAGAAGCTGATAGACGAAACAGAGATGACGTGTCTGTTTCTGGAAATGGATACGGACGAAAAAGCACAGGCAATGATAGACTATATCGTCAAGGAACAAAA
This sequence comes from Ruminococcus sp., assembly GCA_023667385.1. Lineage (GTDB taxonomy): Bacteria > Bacillota > Clostridia > Oscillospirales > Acutalibacteraceae > UBA6857. Next base: position 3,525 of record JAMPAE010000129.1, on the reverse strand, counting down.
AGTGCTGACGAGGGAAATACTTCAAGTAGCACCGAAGATAGCAGGACTGGTGTAAAACATTCCCTCAAACAATCCCTCGGCATAACCGACCTCGAAAAACAAAACAAAAGCCTGCTCAGTCAGAACAAAGAATATGAAAAAATCATCAGAGATTTAAAAAGACAACTTAAAAATCCTGATATGCACCATTTTGTTGACTACAACAAAATACAATCGGTTGCAAGAAAGTTCAAGAGTACATATGCATCAACAATAAATGTGACGGAACTTTCAAACGCACTCAGCGAACTGTATAATCTTGTTGCAAACAGTAAGAACTTGAATTGGGACGTTATTTCAACCCATGCAGAAGATATTGCAGAGAAAATTCTTAAAGCATCTAAGCATATGCAACCGCAGATTTCAGAATACAGCAAAGAGATTCTGAAAGATATTCGTTCTGTCGGTGTTAAGCTCAGCGAGGAGCAGAAACAGGAAGTTGCAAACCGTTTCGGTTCATATAACGATTTCAGAAAGAGCAGCTTTGGCTCAATTACATTGAGAAATGACGGCATTTCACTTGATTCAAGGTGGCAAGAGCTTTGTGATGTTTACCCGGCTATATTTGACAGAAACGCAAGCGAAGCAGACCAAGCTGTGTTATTGTTCGATGCAGTTCAGGCATTGAGAAACACATACAGTGATGAGAACGGCTTTGATTTTGACAGTGCAAAAGATATGCTCACAAATGAGATTTATGAGGCATATTTTGAAGTTCCGGAAACGCAGAGCCTTTCGAGTGAGTATCAGCGTAAACTTGCAGGTGTCCGCCTTGATTATCGTGATAAACTCGATTCAGCAAAGAAGCAGTTTAAAAAGGATAATCTTGAAATGCTCAGACAGGCAAGGCAGGAATACGGACAAAACCTTGACAAAATGAGGGCAAAGTATGATGAGTTCCTGCTTCAGAACAAGGCAAGATATAATCAGCGAGTTGAGAAAATGCATGAAACAAATTCAAGGCTGCAAAGCAGAAAGTATATCATAAGCCGAGTGAAAAGGCTTGACGTACTTCTGAGAAAGCCGAGCAATTCAAAGAATATTCCTGAGGGATTTCAAAAAGCTGTGCTTTCACTTTGTGAGATGTTCACTAAGGATTCAAGCGTTTTTGATTATAAACGTCTTGATGAAGTGCGAAAGGCATATGCTGCCATAAGGGCGAACAATCCGAGTGAGGAAACGTCTATATCAGGCTCATATGATTTTGACATTGAAAGCGACCTTGAAACACTCAAGGAAACAATCAGCGATAAACGGCTCGGAGAACTTTCATTGAAAGAACTCGGTATCATTCGTGATGTTCTTGACCATTTTAGTGCAGTCATAAAAAATGAAACTGAAATTTTTGTTGACGGAAGAAAGATGCAGTTTGAAACTCTCGGCAGTCAGGCATTGAGTCAATTGCAGGCAAAGGGCGTTAAGAAAAGCAGACTCGGTGATAACAGAATCAAGACGATGCTTGTTGTTGATAACCTCACTCCGACTTATGCTTTTAAAGATGTCGGCGGTGTGCTGGAAACCATGTATGGTGATATACGAAAGGGTCAGGATAAATATGTTCTCAACTTAAAGCCTGCTAAAAGCTTTCTTGGAAAGATGCATGAAAAATACAACTTCACAAAGTGGAGCAATGATACTTTTGAGCTGAAAACTGCAAGAGAAGAAACACTGACATTTTCACGTGAGCAGGCAATGCTGATTTACGCAACGGCGAAACGTGAACAGATGAGCGGTCAGGAAAGCGAACACTTGTTATCGGGTGGTATTGTTTTTGAAAATCAGATTGTTGCTAATAAAAAAGGCAGCAATAAGCCGTGGGCATATAAGACAAATGACAAAAATGCTCATCCGCTTGCACTAGAGGATTTATTGAAAATCAGCGAGTTTCTGACGCAGGAGCAGAAGAACTATGTTGATGAAATGGTTGAGTATTTATCAACAGATATGGCTGAACTCGGTAATGAAGTTTCAATGCAGCTTTACGGTGTCAGGAAGTTCAAAGAAAGATACTATATACCGTTTAACAGTGCAGATAGCTTTGGTTATCGTAAATTTGGGGAATCCTTTGACTCACGTCTTAAAAATATGTCAATGACAAAAGCAACAGTTAAAGGTGCTGCAACTCCGCTTGTGCTGAGTGATTTCACAACAGTATGGGCAAATCATGTTGAAAGAATGTCAGCATATAATGCACTTGTTATTCCGCTTGAAAACTTCACACGAGTTTGGAACTACAGGACAAAGACAACTGAAACAGATACAGGTGCAACTGTTTCATCAGCATTTGAAAGTGCAATGGGAACGGACTATAAGAAATATGTTGAGCAGCTTATGAAAGATATTAACGGAAATGTGATGTCGGACAACCGTGAGGGCGGCATGAACAGTCTTATCAGAAAGTTCAAGAAAAACGCTGTCTTTGCCTCGATGTCTGTTATGATTCAGCAGCCGTCAGCAATATGCAGAGCGTTTGCTTTAGTTGATCCGAAGTATTTTGTTAATACAACGTTTTCAAAGCGTGACTATGATGAGTGTATGAAATATGCACCTGTTGCAGTTATCAAGGAGATAGGCGGTTTCGATACAACGAGCGGCAGAAACATGGTTGATTGGATGCTTGAAGAATCGCCCGAGGGATTTAAAGAAAAATTCAAAGCATTTTTCAGTTTGAAAGACAGTTCGTATCGTGATAATATTCTTTCATATGGTCCGGGTTTTGCAGACAGAATAACATGGGCACACATTTGGAATGCTGTTAAAGCTGAAATAAGAGCAAAAACAGGACTTACGGGTGAAGCACTGCTTGAAAAAGCAGGAGAGCGATTCAGTGAAGTTATTGACAAAACGCAGGTATATGATTCCGTCCTTTCACGAAGCGGCTTGATGCGAAGTAAGTCAACGGGTATGCAAATGGCAACCGCTTTCATGGCAGAGCCGACACTTTCATTCAATATGCTTTATGATGGTGTGAAACAAGCTAAGCGAGGCAACAAAAAATACGGCGCTGTTGTTCTTAGTGCATTTGTGATTAATACATTGCTCAATGCAGGACTAAAGTCATTGATTACCGCAGCGAGAAATGATGATGATGACAAAACATATCTTGAAAAATATATTGCGGAGTTGGTGGGCAACTTTGCATCAGATGTGAATCCGATGTCACTTGTTCCGCTCGGCAAAGATGTAATATCAATCTTTCAAGGCTATGATGTCAGCCGTGCAGACATGAGTTTGTTTTCTGATTTATATGATTCTACGAAAGCTATGTTCAGCAGTACGGCATCAACAAGTGACAAACTTCAAGGCTTTGCAGGAGCTTTAGGCGGTTTTCTCGGTGTGCCGGCAAAGAACATTCTCAGAGATATTGATTCAGCAACAAACGTTATAAACGGAGCAAAGAGCGGAAACAAAACAACGTTAAGCGGCGTGCATTATGCAGTTGACAGTAATATGTTTCCGATTCTTAAAGGCTTGGGTGCAATTAAG
>JAMPAE010000128.1 GCA_023667385.1 Ruminococcus sp. | reverse complement strand
AGACCTTGACGTAAAACGCTTTGACAAACCGACAAGCTGGGAAATGCTGAAAAGGCAGGTTACATATGTGAAGAACAATCCGACAATCTGCAAAACACTTGTCATCGACACCATTGACTGGGCGGAACAGCTTTGCATTAAGGAAATCTGTTCTAAATTTGACAAAAAAGGGATTGAAGATTTCGGCTGCGGTAAAGGCTACGTCTATGAAAAAGAAGAGTTTGCCCATTTTCTCACATTGCTTGATGAAGTTATTGAAAAAGGTGTCAACGTTCTTCTGACAGCTCATGCACAACTTAAAAAATTTGAACAGCCTGACGAAATGGGTGCATACGACCGTTGGGAGCTGAAGCTCGGTCAAAAGACATCTTCGCAAATTTCACCGATTATCAAAGAATGGGCGGACATGGTGTTTTTCGCAAACTACAAAACCTTTGCGGTTTCCGCCGATGACAAAGGTAAGAAGTTCAAAGCACAGGGCGGCAAGCGTGTAATGTACACCACGCACCACCCGTGTTGGGACGCAAAGAACCGCAGCGGCTTGCCTGACGAGCTTCCTTTTGAATACGATGCGATAAGGCACATCTTTGAAAGTCAGACCGTACCCGCACAACAAGCGGCGGTAGTTTCGAGTGAGCCTGAAACCTGTCAGACAGTTTCACACGCTGATTTTGATGAAATCATCGACGATTACGAACCGCCTAAAGCTGAACAGTCAGGCGATATTCCGAAAGCAGTTGCCGACCTTATGGCAATGGACGGTATCACTGCCGAAGAAGTTCAAAAGGTTGTGTTTGCAAGAGGTCAGTTTCCCGTCGATACACCCATCGAAAATTACGGTGATGATTTCATAAACGGCTGGCTTGTGCTGTATTGGAAGAACGTTGTTGATTATGTAAAAACAAATTTAAGATAAGAGAGGTAAATAACAATGAGTGATAAATTTATGGACAGGGCCCTTGAATGGGACGATGAAATCGAAAACGAAAGCAGTTACACAATAGTACCCGAGGGTATCTATGATTTTGAAGTAACTAAATTTGAGCGTGGCACACACAACGGCTCGGAGAAGCTTCCGCCATGTAAAAAAGCAATTTTGACAATCCGTGTCACCAACGGTAAGGAGAGCACAACGATAGTACATACTTTGTTCCTGCACAGCAAATGTGAAAGTATGCTTTCGGCATTCTTTCTTGCAATCGGCGAGAAAAAGCACGGCGAAAAGGTACGCATGAACTGGAGTGCCGTCACAGGTGCAAAGGGTAAGTGCAAGGTGTACATAGATAACTACAAGGGTGAACAGTACAACAAAATCAAGTCTTTTCTTGCACCTGAAAAGGCGGCAACGGCTGAAACGAAATATGGGGGATTTTAATTAGGAGTTAGGAATGAGGAATTGCAGACTGTAAAAAATAATTCGTCATTCCCAATTGAAAAATATCATTATTTGACAAAATACGTGTTTTTATGGTATAACTAAAGAGCAGTCGAAAGACTGCCCTGAGGTGTACTGTATATAACGGTAGGCGGTTTGCTCTCTTTTCGACAGAGGGCGTGCCCTCTGATTTTTATTAGGGGGTGTTGCTAATGGAATATTTAGCTATGATTGCATTAGTTCTTATTTTTGCAACAGGTTACATACTTAGCATAAAAAAATAACCGCCCCTACTCCAATAGTGCGGTTATTTTAACTTAACTATTGAGCAACCGCTTATCGCAGTACTCTATTGTATTAATAGTATATACCACATATCATCACTTTGTCAAGGGCAGGGCGATGATATTTTTTTATTCACAGAAAGGAAAATCAATGGAACTCAGACCGTATCAACAGGAAGCAAAGGCGGCAGTATTCTCTCAGTGGGAAAGCGGTGTTCAAAAAACCTTGCTTGTGCTGCCCACGGGGTGCGGAAAAACAATCGTCTTTGCAAAAACAACAGAAGATTTGGTGAAAAACGGCGAGCGGGTTTTGATACTCGCTCACCGGGGTGAGCTGCTTGAACAGGCTGCCGATAAAATCGAAAAGGCAACGCTTGAAAAACTCGGAATCCTGCCCGATGAAATCGATAACGCAGGCAAGGCACAAATGATTCTTGACCGTTTGAGCAAACGCAGAATGAGCGGACTTACAACGCCGAAGCAAATACGCTTTCTTGAAAGCAAGGGCTTCACGCACGTTGGCACATGGCAGTTTGAACACGCAAAGAAACTCATTGACCGCATTGCGGCTAACGGTTGGATAGTGCCGCGTGGCATAGAACCGAAAACATATGTACCGGAACAAAATTAAATAAAAAAACAGCCCGAAGGCTGAATGAATATAATTGACAATATTTGTAATAATGTGTATAATTGTGGCGAAGTGTTTGCAAAAACGCACGGCGGTTCACTTTTCCCTCCGTAAAGGAGGTGAGCTTATGACGATTATTGAGGTACTTACTTTAATTTTAGTAGTGATTGCAATAGTTGAACTTAGCAATAAATCAAAAAAGATAACCGCCCACAACTTCCAAAATGCGGCGGTTAATCTTTTTTTAACTTAAACATCAGGAATAGTGAGTCGCCAGTAGCAGGCACTTCTTTTCCTTACATTTCATATTATATTCATTCGCTTGGCTGTTGTCAAGCGATTTTTTATTTATCAAACAAGGAGGAGATAACAATAGAAATTACAAACGAAAACATTAACGAAATTTTATCATATATCAACCCTGCCATGCTCAGCTACCAAGAATGGATAAATGTGGGAATGGCGCTCAAAGACGCAGGCTTTCCTTGTTCTGTATGGGATATGTGGAGCATGAACGATACACGTTACCGTGTCGGTGAATGTGAAAAGAAATGGGAAACGTTCAAGGGTTCATCAGGTCGGGACGTAACCATTGCAACAGTCATGCAAATGGCTTTTGACGGCGGTTTCCGCGCGGAAAAGGAAAGCTATGCTTTTGACTGGGATGACGAAATCGGCGGTCATGATGATTACGTGATTATCGACAGGGATTGGATCGAATCGAAAGAAATTCATCCGCCGAAAGTTTTTGACCCGGTGAAAGAAATCACAACCTATCTTGAAACGCTGTTTGACGGTGACGAAACAATCGGCTATGTCACCGAAACATGGGAAAAAGACGGCAAATTTATGCCCACAAAGGGCAGCTACAAGCAGACGGCAGGCGAGCTTATCTCAGGACTTGCCAAGTGCGGCGGTGACATAGGCAACGTTATCGGCGATTACAATGCAGAAGCGGGTGCGTGGATTCGTATCAATCCGCTTGACGGAAACGGCGTCAAAAACGAGAACGTGACCGAGTTTCGCTATGCCCTTGTTGAATCCGATGTCATGGAAATAGACAAGCAGAATGCCGTCATCCGTGAGCTTGAACTGCCTGTTGCCGCTTTGGTGTATTCAGGCGGAAAAAGCCTGCACGCAATTGTAAGAATTGATGCCGCCGATTACAATGAGTACCGCAAGCGAGTTGATTATCTGTATAACGTCTGTGCTAAAAACGGACTTGAAATCGACCGTCAGAACAAAAATCCGTCAAGGCTTTCACGCTTGCCCGGTGTTGTCAGAGGTGACAAAAAGCAGTTTATCGTTGACACGAACATCGGCAAGCAGTCTTTCACCGAATGGAAAGAATGGATTGAATCGGTCAATGATGATTTGCCCGACCCCGAAAGTCTTGAAGCAAATTGGGAAAATCTGCCGCCGCTTGCACCGTGTCTTATTGACGGTGTGCTCAGGCAGGGACATAAAATGCTTGTTGCAGGACCGTCAAAGGCAGGTAAGTCATATGCTCTGATTGAGCTGTGCATTGCGATTGCGGAGGGTAAAAACTGGCTCGGCTTCGGCTGTGCGCAAGGCAAGGTGCTATACGTCAACCTTGAGCTTGATTCTGCAAGTTGTCTGCACCGTTTCAAAGACGTTTATACCGCATTGAAATTTGAAGCGAATAACCTTAAAAACATTGACATATGGAACCTCAGAGGACGCAGTATACCGATGGATAAACTCGCACCGAAGCTGATTCGCCGAGCATACAAAAAAGACTACACAGCCATTGTCATTGACCCGATTTACAAGGTCATCACAGGCGACGAAAACAGTGCCGACCAAATGGCTGCGTTTTGCAATCAGTTTGACAAGGTATGTACGGAGCTTGGCTGTGCGGTAATCTATTGCCATCACCATTCAAAGGGGGCGCAGGGCGGCAAACGTTCCATGGACAGAGCATCGGGAAGCGGTGTTTTCGCACGTGACCCTGACGCACTGCTTGACCTGATTGAGCTTAAAGTTCCAGACAGTTTGACGGAGCAGGAGCAAAGCGAAGCGACCTGCAAAATCTGCGTGAAATGGCTCAGCCGCTTCTTCGGCGACAGTTGGCATGATGACGTATCGCAGGATGACTTATGCATCAGCAAGGCAATGCTTGAATACAGTCAAAGAAAACTGCCGTCAACCGCTTATCAGAACCTTATTGCCGAAGTCAAAGAAGCCGAGAAAAGGCAGACGGCAAAAACGGCATGGCGAATTGAGGGTACGCTCAGAGAGTTCCCGAAGTTTCCGCCGCTGAACCTGTGGTTCGATTATCCCGTGCACAAGATTGATGACAGCGGCAAGCTGAAGGATATACAGGCGGATTCAGATAACGGCAACTCTTGGAAAAGGAATTTCAGTCAAAAAAAGACTAATGAAGAACGCAGCTCTGAACGAAAAGAAAGTATATTAACGGCTTACGAGGCTTGCAGTGTTGATGGTCAGGTAACGCTTTCAGATCTTGCAGAATACACAGGGAAATCGATTAAGACGGTCAAGCGACATGTAAAAGAGCATGGTGGATTTTGGATTGATGGCAATGAAGTCGGATTAAAGGACAAAGACAAACTCGAATAAATGTCCGTGTCTTGAACGTGGACAAACTTGAAAAATTATCCTTTTTGTCCACCGGACAGACAAAGTATATATTATAAACAATACTTTTTTGTCGGGGGCTTAAAACTGCCCCGACGAAAAAAGGTAGTTTAAATATAATTCCGCGCACGAACAACGAGAAAGGAGCTAAAAATGCCAAAAAGAAATAAGGCGAAAGACAACGTAATAAATGCTGCAAAACATATGCCGCCGCTTTTTCATAAATTACCCGATGAAGATTTTGATTTGAGAAAATCACGTACTTTGTGGTGGCTTATAAAAGAACCTGAAATTTTAAAATA
>JAMPAE010000127.1 GCA_023667385.1 Ruminococcus sp. | reverse complement strand
TCGTTGAAATCAACCATGTATACGATTGCGCCGTTTTCAAGATAAGCCTTGACGGTTTCCAACCCGATTCCGCTTGCCGCACCTGAAATGACAACCGATTTTTCATTAAATTTCATTGTGTAATCCATTGTGAACACCTCTTTGTAATTGTTTTAAACGCTAAGAAGTCCCGCATCAAGCACAAACTGTGAGCCTGTTGCATATCTCGCCTTGTCACTTGCAACAAACAGCACAAGGTTTGCAACATCTTCCGGTTCAATCCACGGCACGGGAAGCAGATTGCCTGCGCTTGCCTCTGCAATTTCTTCAGGTGTTTTACCCTCCATTGCAGCAAGACCATCGTTCATGGGCGTGTTAACGCCTGTTGGATGAATGCTTACAACACGGATGTTATAAGGCGCAAGTTCAATTGCCCATGCCTTAGTTAAGCCTGTAAGGCCCCATTTTGACGCTGTGTAGTGAGAAAGTCTGTTTCCCCCACGAAGTCCCATAACCGACGAATTGTTGATAATAACGCCCGATTTAGCTTTCATCATGACGGGAGCAACTCTTCTTGTGACATTGAACGGTCCTTTGAGGTTAATATCAATCATTGCGTTCCATTCTTCGTCCGTCATTTTGTCAACGGTCGCATAGGCGCATATGCCTGCATTGTTGAAAAGAATGTCGATTGTTCCGAACTTTTCAACAGCCTGATTAACTGCTGCGGTGACCGCCTTGTCATCTCTGACATCGCCAACGCAGGCGAGTGCCTGCTGACCAAGTGCTTCAATTTCCTCAACAAGTGAGTTGAGCTCATCGTTTGAGCCGAACTCATATTTCGGATATTCAATTTTTTTTGCAACATCAAATGCAACGATGTTTGCGCCCTGCTTTGCAAGCTCAATTGCAACAGCACGACCCTGTCCGTGAGCTGCACCGGTTATAAATGCAACTTTTCCGCTGAAATCACCCATTTTTTATTCTCCTTTTTTCTTTGTGTCTAATTTGTAATTGAGCAAAACCTCATCAAGAGGTACTTTTGCAATTGTGTTGAAAAGGTTTGTTGCATACATGATGCCTGCAAAAGCGAGCAGCAGAACAATCTGTTCATCAGTGAACATTGCTTTAAGGTCATCGTAGATATAGTCGGGAATATTATGCGGATTGACGCAGATTGACTGACCAAGCTCCATAAGAAGCTTATCCTTGTCACTTAAATCCGGGTTGTCAGGGTCTTCCCCGGCGTCAATCAGAATTTTGCGGAAAAATGAACCGCAGATAAGGCAGTCGTTGCCTTTTGAAATTGCATAAGAGAACAGACTCAGGCCTCTTTCGCCGACAAACGGAACAATCAAGTCATAAAGTGTGTACCACTCCATATAAGCCTTGAATGCAGGAATGTTGTTGAGCAAGGTCTTTTTCATGTTGGTGATTCTGCCGTGTTTTGCAATTTGATCGTCAAATTCTTTTTTGACATCTTCACTTGCGGTTTCATAGTCCATCATTGGTAAATAGCTCATTTAAGTCACCTCGTTATAATTTTGTCAAGACGTAAAAATTGAATGACTTTTGCAATGAGAAGCGAAAATCACAATTCCCACATTGAGCAAAATGTCCGTATTTATCTCCTTTTAATGCTTGCCTTAACTGATAAAATTATATACTTTAAGGATTTTATTGTCAATAATTTATCAAAAAACTTGAAAAAACCTCTTGACAACGGCGCAAAATGATGATATATTATACAAGCACTTGTGAGAGCAAGTTAATATGCGAGAGTGGCGGAATCGGCAGACGCGCACGTTTGAGGGGCGTGTGGGGCGACTCGTACGGGTTCAAGTCCCGTCTCTCGCACCAAGAAAAAGCACTTCTTCGGAAGTGCTTTTTTCAATGAATTTTGCCTTGTAAAAAGTGAAATAGTTGACGCTGCGAAATGCGCTTCGAATATGATTAGATGACAATTTTTTAACTTTCTGATTTAACGGAAAATTTCGTAATCGCCGTCAAACGATTATTCATAAAAAACGTGCATACCATCTTACAATGCCTAAAACTTTAATATCATGCCATGATTTTTCTGGCTAACGGTGTCATATGTCTTGTTAAGCGGAAAAACCTTGCATTTGATTAATAAACTTTTAAGCATGACAAGATACGGTTCATCATAACCTGAAATAAGTTGCTATGCCGGGAATTAATTTGATATTATTAAGATATATTAAGAAATTATTAATGCGTTCACATTTTACTACATATTTCATTGTCTTATCAATAGTTTTTTCCTTTTAGCAGAAATTGCGGGTACGGAGCGGCAAAGCTTAACACACGTCAAGCGTGGCTTGCTTCTTCAATGTGCATTGTCTCCCACCTTACAAAAATGTAAGTCGCAGCATGATTTTTGTAAGCTGATTCGATGGCGTGTGTGTGGAAAAATCTGATATAATATCCGTAATTTATATCGAAAGGATGATGTCAGATGAAAGGCAAATTTTTGATTGTTACGGTAATCGTGGCAGCTCTGTTGTGCGGTGTTGTCGGCGGCGTGTATTATTGGGAAAACTATGATGTGTTTTACTACGCTCAGATTGATGACTCAAAAGCAGTTGAGCTTGATGCTGTCGAAGATATGCAGTATGAATATACGTTGACTTGCTATAACGAAGACGGCAAACAAAAGGAGCTTACGTTCAAAACACATAAGCGGCTCAAGGATGACGCATATATTCTGCTGGAAGTCAGGTCAGCAGGCGTGCATAAATGGGAAGAAGTTCAGTTTGACAACCTGCCGCAGACCGTACAGAAAAAAATCAAATAATCAACCTCCGACACTTACTGTTGTGCACAAGTGTCGGAGGTTTGCTTTATGGTGTGTTTTTATCCTAATTTATCATATATCTCGTCAGTGACAGGCTCAAGCCATTCATTTGAACATTCTTCGCCGGGGCATTCAACAGCAAGGTGGCTGAACCAGCAGCCGCTTTTGGCGCCGTGCCAGTGCTTGACACCTGACGGAATGGTCACAACATCGCCCGCTTTGAGGCTTTGTGCTTCTTTGCCATCTTCCTGATACCAGCCCTCGCCGTCAACGCAGATGAGAATCTGTCCGCCGCCTGATTTTGCGTGATGTATGTGCCAGTTGTTGCGGCAGCGTGGCTCAAAGGTGACGTTTGCGATGAAAACAGTTTCGTTCGGGTCTGTCAGCGGATTGAGATAGCTGTTGCCGATGAAGTACTGAGCAAAGCCTGTGTTAGGCTCACCCATGCCGAAAAATCCGCCGTGTTCGTCAGCGGCACAGTCATCAGCATAAACCTCTTTTGCCATTCTGAATGCTGCCCATGCGTTCGGCCAGCCTGCATAAAAAGCAAGGTGGGTCAAAATTTCTGCCATTTCAGTTTTGGTGACACCGTTGTTGCGTGCCGATGAAAGATGATAGGTCAATGAAGAATCAACAATCCCTTTGCTGATGAGCGCCGTGATTGTGACAATTGAGCGCATTTTCGGTGAAAGCAGCTCCTCACGTGACCAGACTTCTCCAAACAACACATCGTCATTCAATTGTGCAAATTTGGGTGCAAAATCATTCAGTGCATCTCTGCCTGCTGTTTGTTTAATCATGTTTATGTCCTCCGTTATTTTTTATTTCAGGTTGGCTGTGAAAAATTCAGCCATTTTCTCAAACGGTATCACATCGGTTTTATCATAAAGGTCGGTGTGCACTGCATCAGGAATGATCATCAGCTCTTTGTTGTCGCCATTGAGATTTTTATATGCGTCCTTGCTGAAATAGCATGAATGTGCTTTTTCGCCGTGAATGAGCAAAACTGCGCTGCGGATTTCGCTGCTGTATTGCAAAATCGGCATATTCAAAAATGAAAGTGTTGATGTGATGTTCCAGCCGTCATTTGAGTTGAGCGACCTTATGTGGTATCCCCTTGAGGTTTTGTAATAGTCATAATAGTCCTTGACAAAAAACGGTGCATCATCGGGAAGCGGGTCAACAACACCGCCTGCTCTTTTATAGCTGCCGCTTTTGTAGTCAACGATTCGCTGAGCGTTGAGTGCTTTGCGCTTTTCATATCTTGCTTCTTCGCTGTCCTCTGAATCAAAATATCCTTTTGCGTTGACACGGGTCATGTCATACATTGTTGAGGCAACGGTTGCTTTGATTCGGATGTCGATTGCGGCAGCGTTGAGTGCCATACCGCCCCAGCCGCAAATGCCGATGATGCCGATTTTTTCCGGGTCAACGTTTTCCTGAACCGAGAGGAAGTCAACCGCCGCCTGGAAATCTTCGGTGTTGATGTCGGGCGAAGCAACATATCTCGGCTGTCCGCCGCTTTCACCTGTGAATGACGGGTCAAATGCAATTGTTAAAAAGCCTTTTTCTGCCATTGTTTGTGCGTATAAGCCTGATGATTGCTCTTTAACTGCGCCGAACGGACCGCTGACTGCAATTGCATGGAGCTTTCCCTCGGCGTTTTTCGGCTCATATAAATCGGCGGCAAGTGTAATGCCATAGCGATTGAGGAAAGTAATTTTCCTGTGATTTACTTTGTCGCTTTTTGCAAAAGTTTTGTCCCATTCTTCTGTTAAAATCAGTTTTTCCATGTTCGGAATCCTCCTTTAGTTTATTGCTGCGCCCATGTCAAAGGCGGTTTTGAGTGATTTGTGTCCGTCAATTTCTCCGGCATCATTTACTCCTCCTGCGAAAACGGTTCCTTTAAGCTGAGCTTTTTCAAAGCATTCAATCCAGCCTTCAAGTCCGTTGATTGCTTTTTCGTCAACGCCGTTTTCATCTTCGGCGGCGGTTGAAAGGAAATAGATGTCACGGAATTTATAATCTGACGAATAAAGCGGGTTGGCTCTGTCGAGCAAGGTTTTCATCTGACCGCTCATTTCATAATAATAAATCGGTGTGGCAAAAACGAGAACATCGGCGTTTTTCATTTTCTCTGCAATTTCAACTGCATCGTCTTTGATTACGCACTTGAGGGTTTTCTGGCAGGCAAGGCAGCCTTTGCAAAATGTAATTGATTTATCTTTCAAGCTGATTTTTTCAACGTTGTTTCCTGCGCTTTTTGCTCCGTCAATGAATGCGTCTGCAAGCGTTTCGGAATTGCTGCGGCTTCTCAGGCTTGTGCTGATAACAAGAATATTCATAAGTTTTCCACCTTTGAATTATAGTGTTAAAATAGTATAATAAATCAGATTGACAACTTTGATTTATTATGGTAAAATGATTA
>JAMPAE010000126.1 GCA_023667385.1 Ruminococcus sp. | reverse complement strand
CCCCCTTGCGAGGGTGAGAATTGTAACCGCTCACCGTTATCCAGCGCACCTCAGGGCAGTCATTTGCGTGACTGCCTTTTTAATATACCATTTTTGCTGTATTTTGTCAAACTATGTTCTTCGCCGCCGACAACAAATCGGCGGCATTTATTAACGTCTGCCACTGGGACACAATCGGCAAATGAGCCGCTATGTGCGGGCAGTCTCATCCTTATTTATGTGCCTGAACATTCAGATACTTGTCCAGCTTATCCCTTGCTTTTGGCACAGTGTGGTTTGCTCCGAGCTGCTCCAATCCATCAAGACAAGCCGAAAGCGCATAGCAAATCAGGGTGTTTTCTTCCTTGAGCTGTTTAATGTCACCGTCCTGCTTGTTCTGCTTTGCGACCCATTTGTATAACGCAACAAGCAAGCCGCCGATAACACCAATTGCACCGATTACTTCGGCAATTGTGAGTATCATTGATAAAACTTCACTCATTCACTGCACCTCACCATTTAAAGCCATGCTTAGTAAGTTCCGTCAGTGTCAGCGCACCAAGACAGCCGTCAGCTTTCAAGCCTTTCCTTTTCTGAAACTCAGTAATCGCCGCAATCAAGTTGTCACCATAGATATTGCCGAGTGCTTTCTCGCTTGTGTATGACGGAAATGTTTTACGCATGAACGTTGCAACCTTGCCGACATTCGCTGAAACATCACCTTTTTTGAAGTAACCTCTTGCCGGAAGAAAACTGCCTGTCTTGTTTGTACTTGCAGCAGGCTTTTTCGTTGCGGTTTTCTTCGGCTCATCTTTCGGCAGTTGCTTAAACTTCAAACCTTTTGAATCCTTAACAGTGGTGAAATTCGGGTCAATGAAAAACGCCTCTTCGGGCTTGACAGCCCCGTTTTCAGATGTCAGAACCCACTTGCCGTTGCTGTTCTGAACCCAGCCGTTTCCTTTGTATTTGCCCATGCCGACAGCCATATGAATGTGGTTGCCTGTTGCTCCGTCCGTACCCTCTGAACAAATTACATCACCCTTATCGAATGTTTGTCCGACCTTGATTTTTTTCAAGTCGCTGTCATTCGGGTGTGTGAGCATGAGCGTTATGTAATCCGTCTTGCCGTTCGCAAGCTCAACTTTTTCAGCCGATTCAAGCCAAATTGTATTCGTACCTTTTGTACCTACACCGTAAATGCGTTTTACGGTCAGTTTGCAACGTGCGTAAATCGGGTCACGACCTGCATCTTTGCCGCCCTCGTCAATGGGATAGTCCACGATGTTCCCTGTTGTGTGAGGTTTGTGTGATGTTGTTCCGTTGTAATTTTGCGTGATACGCATCACCTTAAACGGATAAGTTAAATAATTTTTGCTCATGTTTTTATTCCTTTCTTTGATAAATTACTCAGCCCCAACAGCCAAAATGAATGTCTGACCTGCGGGAACTTTGTTTGTTTCCGAAATTTGCCGACCGCCGTAGGTCATGCTCGCATGAGTAAACACAGGCGGCTTGTCAGGCAGGATTTCTTCCCACACAGCCGACAGTGTAACGTCCTGCGTTACCGTATACTCTCGTGGGTTTTCCGTGTTGCCGTCCCACCAACTGACAAACCGATAACCGTCTTTCGGTCTTGCATTTATTATTAGGATGTCGCCTTTGGTCGTAGTGATAGAAGTAATTACTTCGCTTGTCCAGCCTTGACCGAACACTATGCCTTTTTCGGAACGAACAAGACTGCATATAGCTTCTGTGCTTTCAAATTCCGCCGAAAGCGTAATATCTTCTGTGACAACTATG
Organism: Ruminococcus sp.; assembly: GCA_023667385.1. Taxonomy (GTDB): domain Bacteria; phylum Bacillota; class Clostridia; order Oscillospirales; family Acutalibacteraceae; genus UBA6857. The sequence goes on along the minus strand of JAMPAE010000126.1, from coordinate 3,454 downwards.
GTTCGTGGGTTGTCAGTATTTCCGTCAGACCACCGTACAAATCTGTAAAGGTAATCAGGATTTGCCTCAATGATGACTTCCGTGCCATAGTCATATGTGTCGCCGCCGTATACCGTGCCGCCTGCATTTGCACTCAATGAAACGGTGTACCGCAGCTTTGAAAATGCCAAAACAATTTTAGTTTCGCCCGTCAGCGTACCGCTCAGCGGTGCACTTGAACTGTGCGGACCGTCATAATGCCAGCCTGTGTTTGCTACAACGTTTTTGACCTCATACTTTGTGCCGTAGTCATGGTGCTGCCAATAGTCATATATTTTGCCGTTCGCCGATGTGTCAACACCATTGATATACATATCAAACGTTCCGTAATTTTGAATTGTGCCTATTTCTCTGCCGTCAACCCAGCCCTGAACGTCCAATCCGTATGATGGCGGCGTGTAGTCAACTGTGATGTATGCGTTTCTGATATGAAAGTTTCTTAACACCACTCCGTCCGCTACAAATGCAAAGCCTGTAGCACCCGATATATCTATGACTTGACCGGCTTTTTCGTTGCCGGAATGGAAATACGCAGTAATATCTGCACTGAAGCTCTTATAGCTTGTTGATATAGAGCCGGATTGGTCTAATATAGAATTGCCGACTTTCACCCAGCTATTGTTCGCCCAATAAAAACGTACTGATGCATTCGATGTGCTCAGACTCAAACCATCTCGCTTCAACTCGCATGAAGCCGTGACTTTGTTTATGGTTGAATACGGCGGTATTTTCGATTTAGCTACGGCATTCATATTTGAAATTTTATAAACCCATTTTCCGGTAAATACATTACTTTCACTCGGTTGCTCTGCCGGAGCATCGACTAATTTTACTGTTGCCATTCAATCACTCCTTCCGCAAAAAAAATCATCACCCTGCCCTTGACAAAGTGATGATATGTGATATATACTGTAAACGTAGGGAATACTGTGCGAGCAGTTATGTCCTCGAAGATTTAGCTTTTATAAAAAATAGCCGCACTTTTGGAACAGGTGGCGGTTATTTTTTTATGGTTACAATAATCAAAAATATTACAATTAATATCAATGCTATGTATTCCATCAGTTTTCCACCTCCTCCCTTGACCGTATTCAAAAAGAACAGTGCCGGAGTTTGGTGAGAACATAACCGCTTTATTTCTGTATGCACAGTATTTTGTGCCCCTACGGCAGTCACCTTGCGTAACTGCCTTTTAAGTATATCATTACCTGTCAATTTTTGTCAAATAAAAAAATCAGCATTTGCCGCTTGACAAAACGCTGATTCGTGATATATACTGTTAATACAAGAGGGTACTGTCATCGGACAGTTTCTCCCTGAAAATTGTAGTATTAATAAACACCGCAACTTTGGTCGAGAGGCGGTGTTTATTAATTTTTATTGAGCAGTTCCGACTTTTTTAAATGCCGTTACATATCTTTAAAAATTAAGTAACAAAGCGTGATAAGCTGAAGCAATAACGCTGTAAAAGCAATAAGTGTTTCAAATGTAATCATGCTTGTCACCTCCCTTGAACGGGAGAACCCGCCTGTCTGATTCAGTACCCATCAGGACAGTCTTTCGACTGTCCTGAAATTATATCATCAATGCTGAACTTTGTCAATTATTCACGAACAATGACCGCCGCCGTTTCAATATACGTTTCCCTGCCGACTGCTGCAATGATTTTCAGCTTGTAGCTGCCCGCTTTCTGCATTTTCAGCAGTGCCGAAATCTTTGCGCCGTCAATTTCACAGCTTCCGCTTTCAACCTTTTTGCCGTCATATTGCTCACTCAGTTCATATCTTGCAGCCGTCACAACCGCAATTTCACGTGGGTTTGCGGGGCGTATAACAGCTTCAATCAGCCTTTCCTCACCTGCATAAAATTCTATTTTGTCTGCGCATATCATGCGGACACCCCTTTCTGATGATCATTTCAAACTTCGGCTGCTGAAACTTGATTTCAAATTTCTTCGGCTGAAACCAAATGACAAACTTCTGCTCTTTGATTTCAAGGTGGCAAACGCCGCTGCACATGAACAACTCGCCTGTCCAATATGCGCTTTCGCCGTATTCGTTGATTGCGTGCAGTTCAACTGCATATTGTCCGTCACTCATGTCAGGCGGCACATCACATGACCACCAGCCGCTTTCATCACGCTTCAGCTCAATGTCGAAATTGTCAGCCTTGCCATAAAGCCTGACCACCCTCGCCTTACTCACGCATCTTCACCATGATTTTATATGTACCGCCTGCGGCTGCAGGGTTGCTTTGTGTAATCTGCCTGCCGTTAGCTTCCATTTTAACAACCTCAAACACAGGTGCGGTTGTGTTGAAAACAATCGTGCGTGTGCAGGTCGGTGAAGAAAGTCCTGCTGCATCGGTGGCGAAAACTTCAATGATGTTTTCACCCTGCTTTGTCAGCTTAACGGTTCTCTCGGCGTGTCCGTTTTCATCGGCAATCAGCGGCGTGCCCTGCGCAGCACCATTGAGTTTGACAGTAACCGACACACCCGGCTCGGTTGTGACCGAAACAAGGATTGAATCCTGATTCGTTTCAAGGTCATCGGCAGGTGAAACAATGGTGAGCTGCGGCGCAAGTGTATCAATTGCAAAAACAACCGTTGCGGTATCGGCTGCGTTGCCGTCATTATCTCGACAGTCAACCGAAATCGTGACGTTTTCGCTGTCGGGAATGTCAACCGTCAGGTTAACCGTACCGATGAATCCGCCCTCAGTTTCTTCCCATGAAATGTCAACGCCACCGTCAAAATCAGCAATGAGCCGACCGTTGATTTTAACATTGCATGAGTTTTTATTAACTCCCGACCAGCCTGATGTCTGAAGCTTGTTGTCAGTAATCTTGAATTTGATTTCGGGTCTGCTGTTTGTGATGTATGCGCCTGTTGTCGGTGAAAGAATCTCGATGACGGGCTTTTGAATTTCCTTGTTGAAAAGTCTGAGGTTTGCACCGAATGTGCTGTCGGTGCTGTCAATCACGCTCTCGTTTCCCGCTGTGTCCACTGCAATCACCTTAACAGGAAAATATCCGCCCTGCTCATTGAATGATGAATCGCTCGGCGCAGGCACCGTTGCTTCATAATACCCCGATGTCGCATTATATGTCAGGATTTCCTCCTTGCCTCTTATTATCGCTTTAATCTGTCTTATTGCCATGTTGCTTCGTCCTTTCTGATAATTAATTTAAGCTCACGCCAAATTCACATCACCCATGAGCATGAGAACACAAATCTCATGACCGTTGCCCGTGTTGGTAATTCTGATGTTGTCAGTGTCCTTATTATTGTCTTTAACAACTGCCACACTAATATCATTCGATGACAAAATCTCACGAATGTTTTTGACCTCTGACGTTCCGTAATAGTACCATAGCCCTCCTGCACTTGCACTTCCGGCAGAAGTAACCGCAATC
>JAMPAE010000125.1 GCA_023667385.1 Ruminococcus sp. | reverse complement strand
CGTGTAATGAAGCGGAACAGACAAACGCCGAAACGCAGATGACCGAATCGGAAACAGCGCCGGTTCAGGAAAACATTATCAAAATCGGTGTGATTGAATCCATGAGTGGTGAGCATTCAATTTGCGGTAATCAGGAATTGTTGGGAATAAAATTTGCCAATAAAAATAAATCTTCTGTTACGATTGGGGAGGATAAATTTAAAATTGAACTTGAAATTATCGACGACAAGTCTTCGTATAAATCTGCTAAGCAAGCGGCTGGAAAACTTATTTCAAGCGGTGTAAGCGCAATAATCGGTTCTTATTCCTCAACACAAACACAGGCAATTATAAATGTGCTTTCGGACTTAAAAGCTAACATTCCGGTTATAAGCGCCAACTGCACTTCGATGAACCTGACAGATCAAAATGGCATTCTTTTCAGGATATGCCCTCAGGATAGCTATCAGGCTGAGCAGCTTGCAAATTATGCTTATAACCGGTTGTGTGTAAAAAAAGTTTGTGTTATTACTGAATCAGGTAATGATGATTCTCAAACGCTTGCATATTTGTTTGCTCAGCAGTTCAAAAAATCAGGCGGTGTTGTTGTAAACGCCTCATTCGATAAAAACAGCAAGGATTTTTCCGTAATATTAAATGATGCTAAAAAGCAAGGTTGCAAACTGATTTTTGCTCCAATACCGATTTATTATAGTGAGGATATTATTTCTCAGCTTTATGAAGCCAAGCTTAATGTTCCGATTCTATCGAACTATAATTGGGATTCACACGTTTCGCTTGAGGCAGCATGGAATTATGATACAGAGCTTTATGTGTCATCTTTTTCAAAGGAAGATGCGCAGAATGAATTTTATTATAACATTCAGGAATGGATTAATAATAATGCTGATGCTTTGAAACTGAATGCCGGAAAGCTGACAATTTCATCTGCAACCGTTTTAGGCTATGATGCATATAATTTGCTTGTTCAAGCAATTACAAAAGCTGAAGCGACCGATTCAAGCGGTGTTTTGAAATCGCTGAAAAACATAAGCTTCTCAGGAGTTTCGGGCAAAATTGAATTTAACGATTCGGCAATTATAAAGCGAAAATCTCTGTTTATGAAAAAGGCAGACATCGTAAATGATGTCTGGCAATATGTTGATATGTAGTCCAACAAGCCACGCTGAATTTTGTGATCAGCGTGGCTTGTTCAGGTTTATTTTATTCTTTCTTCATACATTTGATTGAAATCATGCTCAATTCCTTTTGATTTATATCCCGCCATAGTGTCTAAGCAAACCGAATGGATACTGTTGAAGATGCTTATCTCAATGTTTGGGTTTATTTTTTTTAATTGCTTAATCAGATTTTTGGTTTCAAGTCGCTTCGAATCGCTTGATTCATCACTTTCACAGCTTTGGCAATTTTCAGTGAATTTGCAGGCGCACTGAATGAATTTAAGCTTGTTATATCTTGTCCATGCAATAACACTTTCTTCATTAATGCAATACATAGGGCGAATCAGTTCCATGCCTTCAAAGTTTGTGCTTCTGAGCTTTGGGGGCATTGTTTGCATTTGCGAGCCGTAAAACATACTCATCAGCGTTGTTTCGATGACATCGCTCAAGTGATGTCCGAGCGCAATTTTGTTGCAGCCCAATTCTTTTGCTTTGCTGTAAAGATGACCTCTGCGCATTCTGGCGCAAAGATAGCACGGTGAATGCTCGGTTTTGTTTGCAACTTCAAAAATATTTGTCTCGAACACGGTGATTGGAATATGTAAAAGCTCTGCATTGCTTTCAATTTTTGCTCTGTTTGCTTGATTATACCCAGGATCCATAACAAGAAAAACAAGTTCAAACGGAACTTCACTATATTTTTGAAGTTGCTGCATAAGCTTTGCCAAGAGCATGGAATCTTTTCCGCCTGAAATGCAAACGGCGATTTTGTCACCGCTTGAAATCAAGTTATATCGCTTAACTGCACCGACAAATGGTCCCCAAATTGTTTTTCTATATTTTTTTATAATACTTCTTTCAGCCGCCTGATAAGGCTCAAGAACTTTCGCCATTATTGAATAACTCCCATTAAACTATAATCATGTCAAAATATTTGCAAAGCTCATCAATTTTAAATTCAGCAAAATCAAGCAGTTCCTGAACAGGGCAGGGGTTTTGATCTGTAATCCACCATTTCAACAGACCAACAATCGCTCCTGCATAATAATTTGCGAGCATATACCTGTGAAAACCAAGCTTTTCACTCAGTTGATGCATGGTTTCAATTCTTTTAATTAAAAAATCAGCAATTGAATCCGTCAAAGCGGAATTAAATGAAACTGCATATTTATTGTTATTAACAAAAGCAAGAATCTGCTTATTTTCTTCAAGAAAATCAAACACCATTTTAATCATTTTCATGCAGCTGATTTTCATTAATTCAGGAGTATATTCACTTTCTGTTTTTTCAAACACAAGCTCCGAGAGCTTTAATCGAAAACATGAATTAAGAAAGTCATATTTGTCAACGAAGTGCTTGTAAAAGGTTGCCCTGTGCACTGATGCTTCATTACAGATTTCAAGCACAGTTAAATCATCAAAGCTCTTTTCGGCAAGCAGTTTGAACAACGCTTCCATCAATTGATTATAAGTCTTTTTAACACGAACATCAGTTTTAGTCATATTTATCTCTCCTTTTATTTTTTATTGCATCTCGCCGTTTTCAAAAACATTGGATTTTATGTCATCGGAAAGCTTTTTCAGACGCTCAATTTGTTTTCTTGTGATTTTTTCAATATGCATTGAGTTATGGAAAAAGCGGCTTGCATATTTGTTTTTCTCCTGTTTATTCTTACGTGAAAATCGCAACTCAAATTGCTGAATAATATCCTGAATCTGTTCGATAGATTTACTTTGATTTTCACTTTTCTCTCTGTTTTGAGTAATGCTTTCAAGTGAAGTTTTAACGCTGTTGAGCCCTTCTGTGACCGTATCAATCAATTTATTAAGCTTAACCTGAAGCTGCCTGATGTCAAGCGCTTTTCTTACTGCGTTGATGACATCAATGGCAAAAACAACAAGAACAGCAATCATAATGTAAAGCATGATGTTTGGGTTAAGAGAGGTGAACAGCGCATTGATTTTCGGATGAATCACATAAACAAATGCAACAGAAGCAACGCCCCAATAAAGCGTGTGCTTCAGGCAGATTCTTCCCTTTATGTTGATAAATTCACTTGTGTAATCCCACCATCTTGCGTGAAAAAGTGTTTCCATGAGCAGGCTGGTTATATATTCAACCAAATCGCACAGAATCATGCCAATCAGAAAAACGTAAAGCGGCTTATCACTGAAAGGGTTATATAGGAAAATTGTCATAACAAGAGCGCCTGAACCGTAAATGGGGCACATCGGTCCAGTTAGAAATCCTCGGTTGATAATTCGCTTTTCGCCAATTGAGCAGTATGTACTTTCAACAAGCCAACCTGCGGCACTATAAAAGAAAAACAAAAGCACATATAAAACAAGGTTGTTCATTGTGAAACCCTTTCCACGTCTGCAAGGAAACGTTTTTTATATTTAGAGCTGAGGGAATAGAGCAGTTCTCTTGTTGCGCAATATTTGTCAGCAAGACTTACCACGAAGCCCTCTTTATGTTTTGGAGGAATAACAGTAAGCGGCCACATATGCCTTGAGATGATATTAAGCTGAGTCTCAGTGATTTCCGGATAAAGCTCCTTTGCGTTAAGGGCAGCATATTTCGGATGTTTATAGCCGTGCAGCTTATGCCATTTTCCGCTTTCACCGTCACGCCAGTCATAGTAAAATAAGTCATGCAGTGTTGCGCCGATTGCGGCAGATTCATAATCCCAGCCAAAATGCTTGCACACTTTATATGAAATGTAGGCAACGGCAGTAATATGCTGAAGTCGATCTATATCTAAATGCTGTTCATATACCGAAAGTGATTGAACCTCTTTGCTGTAATATAGCTTATCAACCAGATCAAGAAATCCGTCGCTGTTGTTTTTGCTAAGTGCATATGTTTTGCAATATTCTTCGTATAACTTCATCATAAGCAAACCTTTCATGAATCAACGGTATTATTTTCAAATCTTTCCATGATAAACCTTGCAACTGCATCTTCATCATTTGAGCCGATTACACCTGTTGCAATTGCTTTTAATTCATTGCAGGCATTAGAAACCGCATATGACTCGTCTGCGAGTTCAAACAATGGTATATCGTTGATATTATCGCCGAATGCAACGATTTTATCTGCATTAAGCCACTTCTTAACCTGCACAGCTCCGCTGGCCTTTGATACACCTTTTTTAAACACTTCCATGAAGTAATCGTCGCAATAATTATCTGGATAAAAATGACAGAAAACATCATTAAGATTTGCAAGCTCATCGTATATCGGTGCAAGCTCATCTTTTTTGTCAAGAGTAGCAGCGTAAACAATATTTTCATTACCATCAATACTGTAGTTTTCAACTTTAAAAAAGTTCTTATTATAGAAATTCTGCCGTTGCTCAACATAATCTTTTTGTGATTGAGTTGCAAGCATTTTATATTCAACATACATATTGCTGTTGTTTTCAAAATATATCATGGGATGTTTACCGTGCCGCTCAAAAATTTCAACAATGCGGTTTGCGGTTTCACTTGTGAATGTGTGACGAATGATTGTTTTTTTCTGCACAGGGTCAAAAATGCATACGCCGTTCATCAGAACAAGTGGGCAGGGGAGTGAAACACCGCTGAACATTGGAACAACAGTTGCAAAAGTTCGAGCAGATGCAATGGAAAATAAAACACCATTTGCCGAAAGCTTATTTATAAGTTCCTTTGATGCGGAGGTTATTTCACCTTTACTGTTCAAAAATGTACCGTCTAAATCTGTAAGATAAAGAGTTTTCATTAAAATCAACCCTTGTTTTGTATACATTAAATTTAATTGTGTAGATTATTATATCATCTTATACACAAAAAGACAACTGTCTATCTTGATATATTTTACATTTTTTCAAATCTGCATCTGCATACACTGCACCGGACACTTATTCATATTTTTTGCTTAAATCTATTGAAAAAAGTGGCAACAAGCGTTATAATGTATCCATATTATCTTGTGCAGCCCTGATCGTGTAACGATTTATGTAACAAGCTGCACCTTGTTTAAAAGGGGACACACCATGTTAGGTAGATTTGTAAAAGTCCGTGTGACCTCCCCGATGAATTCCTATAACAAGCG
>JAMPAE010000124.1 GCA_023667385.1 Ruminococcus sp. | reverse complement strand
CATATATATTACTCGATTTTTTGAAATTTTTCAACTACCTTTTGAAAAAAATTCCAAAATTTATAAATATTTGTAAATCTACACAAAATATTGTTTTCAGGCGGTCAAAAGGGCATAATACTGACGAAAAATAATTCTAAAATGAGGTGTCTTTCAATGACGCAAGCCATAGAATCCAAGCTTGAGCAGCTTTCAATGCTTGAGCCAACAAGTCAAAACGAGGCAAAAATCCGCAGTCTGGTCAATGAAATTTCCGCCATGACAAATTGCGATATTGATAAAAGCTGCGACAAAAATGTTCTGTCCGCCTGCCTGCTGAGTCTGCGAGCACTTGAAAACCACAAATGCTCCTGCGCAAAAAAATGCGATTACAGCTTTTTTGATGTTGCAAAATTTCTTGAAAACATCAGCCTTTGCTCAAACATTCTGCTTGCCGATGCCGGAATCAACCTGCATTTTGAAAGTGAACAAGCCGAAGTTTCATGCTGTCCGCAGGTTATTATTGACGCTTTCCTCAATCTTATTTCAAATTCAGTGAAATTCGGCAGCGGAAAAGAAATTGAAGCTTCGCTGACAAAGCACGGCAATAACCTGACTGTTATTGTTACCAACGAGGGCGAGCTTGATTTTTCTGCAATTTCACCAAAAAGCGGAATCAAAACCGCCGCAAACGCCGCAAGGCTTCACCACGGAAGACTGTTTTATTCCTCCTGTGGGAAAAAGGTGCGGGCAGGCTTTTCAATTCCATGCACCCTTGAGCCAACAATTAAGTTTGACGTACCTGCGTTTTCTTTTTACCTTGAAGATGCATTTTCGCCCGTTCATGTTGGGCTGGCAGGTCTGTTTTGAGGCGAATTAAAAAAGAAGTTGAGTGTGGAAAAAGCTTTATATAATGATTATACAGTAAAAGTGCCGAGTAAATTTGCTTGAATTACCGAAATATTAACACATCTGTCTATTGACACTTAGGTTAATATTTTATATAATAGAGAGAAACATTTTAAGTAATTTTTTTACTGGAGGATTATATCATGGCACAGGAAATTTTGCTTACCACAGCCGGTTTAAAAGAGCTTGAGGAAGAACTTGAACACCTCAGAGTTGTTGGCCGTCAGGAGATTAAAGAAAAAATTCAGGTTGCACTTTCATTCGGCGACTTGTCAGAAAACGCAGAATATGACGAAGCTCGTAACGACCAGGGCAAGCTTGAAGCAAGAATCAGCGAAATTGAAAACATTCTCGCAATGGCTAAGGTCATCGACGAGGATTCACTGAGCACCGACATCATTCAGATGGGTTCAAAAGTAACCATCAAAGACATTGAATACGGTGACATTTATAAATATCAGATCATCAATTCAACATCAACATCCAAAAACAAGGGTGAAGATTATCTTACCAGTGATGAATCGCCGGTTGCAAAGGCACTCATCGGTCACAAGGTTGGCGAAATTGTTGAAGTTGAAGCTCCGGACGGTATCATTAAATACGAAGTCATCGAAATTTCAAGATAAAAAGCGACAACGCCTTAATCATTTTGAGATGATTAAATAGATAATGAAAACATATTTGAAAGGACGTGTTTCATATGTCAGAAGAAAAAAAGGCAGCACCTTCTCAAAAGGATGCGCAGGACATAAACCAGCTTTTGAAAATTCGCCGTGACAAGCTGGCAGATTTACAGGCAAACGGCAAGGACCCGTTTCAAATCACAAAATATGATGTTACTCATCACAGCACAGACATAAAAGACAACTTTGACGAGATGGAAGGCAAAACTGTTTCAGTTGCCGGACGTATGATGTTAAAGCGTGTTATGGGTAAGGCTTCATTTTGCAACGTTCAGGATTTGAAAGGCAACATCCAAGCCTATGTTGCAAGAGATAATATCGGCACTGATTCTTATGCCGATTTCAAGAAGTTCGACATCGGCGACATTATCGGCATTAAGGGTGAAGTTTTCAAAACCAAAACAGGTGAAATCTCTATTCATGCAACTGAGGTTACACTGCTTTCAAAAAGCCTTCAAATCTTACCCGAAAAGCATCACGGCCTCACCAACACAGACACGAGATACCGTCAGAGATATACCGACCTCATCATGAACGAGGATGTTAAAGAAACCTTTATCAAGCGTTCAAAAATTCTCAGCACAATCCGTTCATATCTCGACAGTCAGGGATTCATGGAAGTTGAAACTCCCATGCTTGTTCACAATGCAGGCGGTGCTGCTGCACGTCCGTTTATCACTCACTATAATTCATTGGATGAAGATGTTAAGCTTCGTATCTCCCTTGAATTATATCTGAAACGCCTTATTGTCGGCGGTCTTGAAAGAGTATATGAGATCGGCAGGGTTTTCCGCAATGAGGGTGTTGATACCCGTCACAACCCCGAGTTCACACTCATGGAATTATATCAGGCATACACTGATTACCACGGCATGATGGATCTTACCGAAAACCTTTACAGACATCTTGCAAAAACAGTTTGCGGCAGCGAAAAAATCATGTATAACGGCATTGAGATTGACCTTGAAAAGCCGTTTGAAAGAATCACCATGGTTGACGCCGTTAAGAAGTATACCGGCATTGACTGGAATGAAGTTAAGGATTTGGAGCAGGCTCGTGCCCTTGCAAAAGAACATCACGTTGAATTTGAACAGCGCCACAAAAAGGGCGAAATTCTCAGCCTTTTCTTCGAGGAATTTGTTGAGGAGCATCTCATTCAGCCGACTTTTGTTATGGATCACCCAATTGAGATTTCTCCGCTCACCAAAAAGAAACCCGAAGATCCCAACTATGTTGAACGCTTCGAGTTCTTCATCAACGGTTGGGAAATGGCAAATGCTTATTCAGAGCTTAACGACCCGATTGACCAAAGAGAAAGATTTGCCGCTCAGGAAGAAGCATTCTCCGCAGGCGACGATGAAGCAGAACATACTGACGAGGACTTCCTCAATGCACTTGAAATCGGTATGCCGCCAACAGGTGGTATCGGCTTCGGCATCGACAGAATGGTTATGCTCCTGACCGACTCAGCAGCAATCAGAGACGTGTTGCTCTTCCCGACAATGAAGTCATTGGATTGATACAAATAATCATAACAAAAACAAGGTAAGGTTTTTACCCTACCTTGTTTTTATTCATCTGTTATTTCAAACAATTCATTTGGTGTACATTGAAACAATCTGCACATCGTTTCAATGTTCTCATATCTTATAGATTTTGTTTCATTATTAACCATTTTATTAAAGTTCTGATAGCTCATACCTAATTGTATATATAGCCAATACTTGCTTTTTTCATTCTCTTTGAGCAAGTCTAACGCACGTAATCTAATCATACTTTCCTCACAATATCTAATGTTTTGATTAGATAATAATACATTGAAGTATATTGACAAATAGACTTTTACATTATATAATGTAAACATTAGAGTGACTAATGGTATATATAATATCATCATACTGCAAAGTTATTATAATATATAATTTTATAAGTCTGCATTTGTCATTCATATAAAATAAACGGGGGTATTCGTATGGCGTTAATTAAATGTCCTGAATGTGAAAAAGAAATATCAAGCTTGGCAAAATATTGTCCCAATTGCGGCTGTCCTATTGAAGAAATTCAGGCAGGTGGAAAGGTAAAGATAAAGATGCCAAATATTGAATTGGGAACTGTTGGATTATTCTCTTCCCGCAAAGCAACAGTAGAAACAAGTAATGGTAAAATACTTTGGGAAGGTCAACATGGACAAACGGCTATTTTTGAAATTCAGGAACCAACAACTGTCATTATTGATTTAGGAAAATGGACAAATCCTTTTAGCGGTCGAGTAGAACCACGTAAGAAATATGCTTGTGTTCAAGATATGGGCATACACTGGAAGGCTACATACCGTTTATCGGAAGTAGACGTTATAGATTCGGAATAATATTGTATTACTCCACAATATATGCAAATCCTCCGCAGGCTTACTCTGCGGAGGTTGACTTTTTCATTTTTCCAACGCCAAAGCGCATACCGAAAAAATCATTCAGCGAAAAATGCACGTGCTTTTTCTGTGAGCCATGCTTTGATGATTGGTATGCTGTTTTGTTCCGGCTCAAAGACCTCTGTTTCAATGTCATCCTCAGGTGTGCAATCAAAGCTTTTCATGCCGGGGTATACTGCCGCCTTGAGAACTTCCTGCTCATCAAGCTTTTCAAGCCAAACAGTATAGTTCAGGATTTTTTTGCCGTAAAATCCGGTTGCGCCGTCCGTGCCAAGCGAGCCGAAATATCTGTTATAGATTCCGCCGATTCTTGAGCCGCCAATCAGCCAGTCCATGTTCGGCACATTTATGTTAATTTCCATTTTAATTTCCACAGTGTGATTTTTCACACTAATAATCCTTTCTTTGCGATGAATAAATTTTAACACATTGTGATTTTGCCGTCAACTTTATTTTTCCAATCAGCAGCGTAAGAGCGGTAAAGCACAAAATCCCAATGAATATGCCTGCGCTGTCAACTAATACGTCACTCACCTGCCCGCTCCTGCCATCAACAAAAAGCTGGTGAAACTCATCCGTTGCGGCATAGAAAACCGAAAAGATGAACGCAAGAAGCAAATTTTTAAGCTTCAGCCCGAATGTCAGCGCAAAAGCACAGGTCAGCACACCGAGCGACGCAAACTCTGTCATGTGCGCCGTTTTTCTGACAACAAACTGCCATGACTGAACAGTTTCGTTCTGCCTCTCATCGCTCCATGAATCAAAATCTGAATGTATCATTTTCACAAGCGTCACAATCACCGATGAGCTTGTTTGATCGGACTTTGCAGCCCTTTGATTTGAGAAATTGAAAATCACTGCCATGTCAATGATAATCAGCAGTGCAATAAGGATTCGCAAAAATTTTGTTTTATTCATTTTGTCACCTTTGTGGTTATAAACTCATTTAATTTTACCACATCAAGCAAAATATATCAACATAAAACAGGCAGGCTGTGTAACATAAGCCTGCCTGTTGGAGTGTGGTGATGTTATTGAGCTCGACTTTCAATAAAATAATATCGAGCAATAAACATCGGTTGATATTATAATGTTTATTTAACAAAAGTCAATCGTAATGTTGAAATTGGCAGTTAAATGTAAGAATTGGTTGGTCAAATGTCCTCTCTCGCTTTGCTCAGTGCAAGTCAATTACCGCAATACTGTTTAATCTGCATAAAATCAGCGGGCGATTTCTGTATAAATATACAAAGCACTCTTTTCTGTTTACAAACAATTTATACT
>JAMPAE010000123.1 GCA_023667385.1 Ruminococcus sp. | reverse complement strand
ACACGTCTTTTTGCTCTGTCAACGTCAATGATTTTGAACTTAACGGTTGACTTACCAAGTGATGAAAGCTCTGCGTCTCTTGGGAGACCTGTGAGTGAACCCGGAATGAATACACGGATACCCTTCGGATATACGAGCACACCGCCCTTAACTGCTTCAGCAACAACAGCTTCAAGAACTTCTTCGCTCTCTTTTGCTTCGTTGATGACGTCCCATGCTGCAATTGCATCATAACGACGCTTTGAAAGCATCATGGTTCCTTCATTATCATTTGTTTTCATGATAATAAGATTGATTTTGTCGCCGATTTTGAGCTCGGCAGACGGATCGGCAGTCGGATCGTTGCTGTATTCCTCGATGGGAACAAATCCAGCATATTTTCTGCCGATATCGACCTGTATTTCATTAGGTGCAATACCTACAACAACGCCAACGACCTGCGGCTCCATGCTCATTGTGGCATCAAGATTTTCTTTGAGAGCCTCTGCAAAGTCAAAGTCTTCAGAAGTGTTTTGTTCGTTTAAAATTTCGGACATGGTAAAAAGTACCTCCTTTATAATACCTGCAGGTGTGGATGCACCCGCTGTTACCCCAATTAATTTGCAAGATGAAAGGTCAAGCTGTTTTAACTCCTGCGCCTGCTCAACCAAATAAGTCGGGCAGTTCTTTTCGCAAACCGTTTTGAGCTTTGCCGTGTTCGAGCTGAAATGCCCGCCAACAACAATCATTGCATCACAATGCGATGAAATTTTTTCAGCTTCAATTTGACGGTTTTGCGTAGCTCTACATATTGTATCAAATGAAACGGAATTTGTACATAGTTTTTTGAATTTTTTTGCGCATTTTTTCCATTCTTCAACAGAAAAAGTTGTCTGAGCAACAAATAATAATTCTTTTTCGTGAAATTCAGGGTGTTCGGCAACCAAATTTTCAAATTCTTCTGCCGAATTGAACACATAGGACTCACCGTTGCATTGACTGCGAAAGCCGCAAACCTCCGGGTGATTTTCATCGCCTGCAATCAAAACCACGTTTTCAGCGGTGGAATTTTCGCTGATGATTTTATGTATCTTCATCACGTATGGGCAGGTTGCATTTGTATGCTCAATGCCGAGTGATTTAATTTTTTCAAGCACCTGCTTCGTCACGCCGTGAGTACGAATGACAATGTGCTCATCCTCATGCGCTTCGCTCGGGTCATTGATGATTCGTACACCTTTGCTTTCAAGGTCGGCAATCACCTGCGGATTATGTATAATAGGTCCGAGCGTGCAGACCTTGACACCTTTTTCAACCATTTCATATAGCATCTTCACCGCACGGTTAACACCGAAGCAAAAACCGGCAGTCTTAGCTTTTTCAATCGGCATGGTAAATCTCCTTTGATGAAATAATAAGTAAAAGTGAAAAGCATGTTCCTCGGCGGACTGCGCCTTTCGGCAGGCACAGCCTTGCCCGCATACCCATCATTCAACATTAAATTTTTACATCTTACTTCAAATATATTCCTTTTTCCAAAGCTCATTGATTCTTTCCATGATGAGCTTTGCGGCACTTCGGATCTGCTGAGAGCTGTACTCCTCGGTGAAGCCAAAATCTTCATTCGGGATGATTTCGCCGAACCTGAGCGATACTTTGGGTCTGATGCTGCGCTTTCCCGGCGTTCTGTAAATACTCACAGGCAAAACGTCTGCTTTTGTTCTGCGTGCAATATAGGCAACGCCGTTTTTTGCCTTTTGCGGAGCAAATGATTTTGACCTTGTACCCTCAGGAAAGATGCCGAGAACCCAGCCGTTATTGATGATTTTTTCGGCAAACTCAAGCGCATTTTTGTCGCTTGTGCCTCGCTTAACAGGGAAAGCATTCATCGCTTTGAGAAATGAGCCGAAAATCGGGCGTGAGAACAAATCGCTTTTTGCCATAAAGTGGCACGTTCTTTGACAATTTGCAATGATCATCACCGGGTCAAAAAAATGAACATGGTTTGCCGCAATGATGAAACCGCCCTGCGCAGGGATGTTTTCTGTGCCGTCGCAGGTCAAATCAAAAAGCAGTTTCAGCGCCGCCTTTGCCGCAGGCTTCATCCTGTCATAAAGCCCGCCCTCTTTCGGAGATGAAAAATCAAACTTCAACATAATCACTCTTTTCAGGTTCGATATATGTTATATTCTTTCCTTAATCGTGTTAATTATCAGCTCAATTGACTGCTCAAGGTTGATGTTGCTTGTGTCGCACAAAACTGCGTCATCCGCCTGTTTAAGCGGTGCAATTGCTCTGTGGGAATCGTTGTAGTCACGTTCAATCATGTCAGCAAGCACATCATCAAATTTGACGTCCATGCCTTTTTCTGTGAGCTCCTTAAATCTGCGTTGTGCCCTTGCTTCAGCAGAGGCGGTGAGGAAAATTTTGACATCTGCATTTGGCAGAACAACCGTTCCGATGTCACGTCCGTCCATGATGCAGTCATTTTCCTTTGCCATTTTCTTTTGCAAATCAAAAAGATACGCCCTGACCTTTGGAACGGCTGAAACCTTTGATGCTGCGGTTGAAGCATCGGGCGTTCTGATTGCTTCGGAAACGTCCTCACCGTTCAAGAACATTCTCTGCTCGCCGTCAACAAATTTCAGCTCAACTGAAAGCTCATCGGTCAGTACCTCGGCAATTGAATCTGCCGATTGTAAATCCTTGCCTGCACGCATTGCAGCAAGCCCAACAGTACGATAAAGAGCACCTGTGTCAATATATATATATCCAAGCTCGCTCGCAGCCTTTCGTGCGATTGTGCTTTTGCCTGCACCGGCAGGTCCGTCAATTGCAACATTAATCATTGTTATCATTCTCCTTGTTTGATTTTCTTTGTATTGCGGGTTGTTGTGTCAAATGTGGTTATGTTCTGCCCGCACGGTAAACAACGCTGATTTTTATATTTACAAAATAATTGTAAGCCAAAATTCCTGTGGGCAGAATTTTTAAGATGAGATAAAAGTAAATGGTTACTCCCTCAGTCAAAAATGCAGTCATTTTTGACAGCTCCCTCAAAGAGTGAGCCTTTGAAGCCTTCCTCTTTGAGGAAGGTGGCACAACGAAGTTGTGACGAAAGGAGTTCCATGGTACGTCAATACGCTCTATCCTGCAAGATTCTCATTTCCAATTATAACCCACCTCTTACTTCAACTCGCCTGCCAGGTGTCCTGTTGAAAACGCAATTTGCAAATTGAATCCGCCTGTATAGGCATCAACGTCAATTACTTCGCCCGCAAAATAAAGCCCTTTGACAAGCTTTGACTGCATTGTTTTCGGGTCAATTTCCTTAACGTTTACACCGCCGGAGGTGACGATTGCCTCCTCAATCGGGCGGAAACCGAGTACGGTTACTTTCACGTTTTTCAAAACATTGACAAGCTTTGCTCTCATTTGTTTTGTGACCTGATTAACCTTTGTTGACGGCTTGATACCGGTCAGTTTAACAATAACAGGTACAATCTTTTTCGGAAGCAGCTTATCAAGTGCGTTGATAAAGTTCCTGTTTGAATTTTCAAGGAAATCACGCTGAACCCTTGCGTCAAGCTGTTCATATGTAAGACCGGGTTTCAGGTCGATATGCACCTCATATTTACGCTCTTTCATCTCTTTCATGTGAGCGCTGGCACTGAGAATAACAGGTCCGGAAACGCCGAAATGAGTGAAAATCATCTCACCGAAATCGCTGTAAACTTCTTTATATTTTTCGGTGTCAATGACACTGATTGCAATGTTGCGAAGCGAAAGTCCCTGCAGATCCATGCAAAAGCCCTCATGGCAAACAAGCGGAACAAGCGACGGCTTTGGCTCAACAATCGTGTGACCTGCCTGTTTTGCAAGCTCATAGCCATCTCCGGTTGAGCCTGTCAGCGGATAGGATTTACCGCCTGTTGCAACAATGATTTTATCGGCAAAGAGCCTTTCTCCGCTTTCAAGCACAACGCCTTTTGCAGCGCCGTTTTCAATAATCAGCTCGGCAGCTCTGCCTTTGATACGTTTTGCTCCGCTGCTTTGGCTGAAGCTGTTGAGTGCATCTACAATGTCAACCGCCTTATCGGAAACAGGGAAAACCCGCTCCCCTCTTTCAATTTTCAGTTCAACTCCACGTTCTTCAAAAAAATCAATTGTATCATATGGCATAAACGATGAAAAAGCGCTGTGCAAAAATCTGCCGTTTGTCACAACGTGGTCAACAAGCTCATTGATCATGTTGCAGTTGTTTGTGACATTGCATCTGCCTTTTCCCGTAATCATCACTTTTCTTGCAGGCTTATCATTGCGCTCAATCAGCGTAACATCTGCGCCATTTGATGCAGCAGTTCCCGCCGCCATCAGACCGGCTGCCCCTGCACCGATTATTAAACAGGTATCTGACATTCCATCTTGTCCCCCAAAGCTAAATTCAGATATATTATATAGTATAGCAAAAAAAAATGCAATACACATCTGAAGTTAAAAAGTATTCAAATTTAAATTGAAAAAGTCGAACAAATTTATGAACAAATATTGACAAAGCGCACCAAATAGTTTATTATATTAATAAAGATTTAAGTTGGTTCTGCTATTGGTTCCAACAGCTTTAAAAATACTTTTTTCGGGAGGATATTACAATGGAAAATCTTTCATTCTACATTAAGGATCTCATCTATTGGATTCTTGAGCTTCTCAAGGTTCTCGGCTATGAATTCAATTCAAAAGTTGAAAAGCCGGAAATCACTGACTAATTCAAAAAAAACAAACAGGGTCGCTTTCGGCGACCTTGTTTTTTTGCTGATAAAGCGATAAAAGACCGCCGGAATTTTGTTCTGACGGTCTTTTGTTAATAATTCTGTTTATTCTTCGTCAAAGTCTTTTGCTGTTGCTTTTTCAAAAATTGCAACAATTTCATCTGACGGTTTCTTATCGATGAGTGAAACTGCAATGCAGCAGATGAGACCGACAATGAAGCCCGGGAAGATTTCATAGATACCTGTTTTCTCAGTCAGGAAGATGAGCCAAAGCACGTCAGTGACTGCACCGCCAACAACACCTGCAATTGCGCCCTTATAAGTTGCACGTTTCCAGAACAATGAAAGGATAACAACAGGTCCGAATGCTGCGCCGAAGCCGCCCCATGCATTTTCAACCATATCCATGATTGCCTGTGCACCCTGTCCCTTACTGCTTGCGATGAAGTAAGCAATGACCGAAACAACGATAACAACAAGGCGTCCCACCCAAAGGACTTCTTTATCTGATGCATTCTTTCTGAAAACAGGCTTGTAAATA
>JAMPAE010000122.1 GCA_023667385.1 Ruminococcus sp. | reverse complement strand
GTTGTTAACGAAATGATGGCAAGAGGAATTGAGTTTTTGCCCGTTGACATTTATAAGTCTGATGCGAGGGTATATCAAATTGAGGACGGTAAAATCAGAATGCCGTTTAATGCGCTCAGCGGCGTTGGTGACAGCGCAGCCGAGGGACTTGCCAACGCAAGCAAGGATGGCGAGCAGTTTGTTTCAATTGATGATTTTGCTTCAAAGTCAGGTGCATCCAGCGCAGTAATTGAAGCACTCAGGCAGGTTGGTGCATTCAAGGGAATGCCTGAAACCAGACAGATCAGCTTTTTCTAAAAATAAAGGAGGGCGGTAGCTCATGGCGATCGATCTTGCAGAATATGAGCGGCTTGAACCGCTCGGAAATAATATGCAAATTGTGGTTTCAGATGACCACACTTTCGGCACGGATGCGGTTTTGCTTGCGTCCTTTGCGAACATAAAACAGAAAGACAAAGCCTGCGACATGGGAACAGGCTGTGGAATTATTCCGCTGATTTGGTGCAAAGGCGAGGTGAACAGTGTCACTGCCGTTGACATTCAAAAAAAAGCGTGCTCTCAGGCGCAAAAATCAGTTGAGCTGAACAATTTGCAGAGCAAAATGCAGGTTGTCAATGCAGACCTTCGCTCGCTCAAAGGTGTTCTGGAGCTTGGCACATATGACCTTGTGACGATGAACCCGCCGTATAAGCCGATTGGCACGGGAATAGAGAGCCTCAGTGAGGCTGACAAAATTGCACGGCATGAAACCATGTGCACTGTTGACGATGCGGTATCTGCGGCGGCATCACTGCTGAAATTCGGTGGCAGGTTTTGTATGTGTCACCGCCCGGAAAGGCTTTGTGACATCATTTGCAGCATGCGAAACGGAAAAATTGAGGTTAAACGTATTAGATTTGTTGTGCAAAGTGAGGGAAAAGCGCCGTGGCTTGTGCTTGTTGAGGGCAAGCGTGGGGCAAAAAGCGCCGTAACCGTTGAAAAAAACCTCGTCATGAAAAATCCCGACGGCTCAAACACAGAAGAATTTCGGGCAATGTTCGGCGATTACATGGACGGACACCAGTGATTTGAGGTAAGAAGTAATAGTTAATAGTGAATAAGTATGCGGGCGGGGCTATGCCTGATGAAAGGTGTACTCCGCAGAGAAAGCCACCTCTTAAATTGACAAAATTGCTCAAGGAGCGAGTGGTGACGGAAGGAGTTTGAACCTCTTTATTTATAGGATTTCTTATCCGCATACCCAAAAAAGGAGAACAAGATGAGCGGAAAACTTTTTGTTGTTGGCACGCCGATTGGAAACCTTGGTGATATTTCTCCCAGAGCATTGGAAACGCTTGAAAGTGTTGATTTCATTGCCGCTGAGGACACCAGAGTGACCGTGAAACTGCTGAATCATTTTGAAATAAAAAAGCCGATGATAAGTTACTTTGAGCACAACAGACGTGCCAAAGGTGAAATTATTGCACAAAGAATCCTTGCAGGTGAAAACTGTGCAATTGTGACCGATGCAGGAATGCCTGCGGTCTCCGATCCGGGCGAGGATCTGGTTGCTCTTTGTCATGAACTTGGCATCACGGTAAATGTTGTTCCTGGTCCGTCAGCTTTTGTTGCGGCACTGGCACTTTCGGGGCTTCATGTTGGCAGGTTCACCTTTGAAGGATTTCTCAGCATGAATAAGCCCAGCAGGCGTGAACATTTGGCATCGTTGGAGCATGAAAAGCGAACCATGGTGTTTTATGAAGCTCCGCACAAGCTTGCGGCAACGCTCAGTGATTTATATGCGCATTTTGGTGACAGGCAGCTTGCAATTGTGCGTGAGATTACAAAAATTCACGAAGAAGTCATTCGCACAACACTCGCCGAAGCCGTCAGGGTATACACCGAAAATCCTCTCAAGGGCGAAATTGTGCTTGTCATTGAAGGAGAGCCTGAAGCACAGTCAGAGCAATATACCATTGACGATGCAGTTGTGCTTGCAAAATGCTATGTCAATGACGGCATGGGCGCAAGCCTTGCAGCAAAGCAGGCAGCAAAGGAAACAGGTTTAAAAAAAGGTGATATATATAAAGCAATGCAGGAGGATGAATGATGAGCGCTTTTCAGGAATGGTTTTCACAATATTGGAGATACGTTATCGGCTTAATTGGCGTTTGCATTGTTGCATTTTTCATTTTTCGTGCCGCTGCAAGGTCATATAAACGTTATTATCAGAGATACCGTGCGCAGGAGGCGGAAATTAAGCATCTGACGGCGATGAAAGAAAAATATCAGCATCTGACTGAGCAGGCAATTGCCGATGCCTCCGATGAGGAACTTTTGGAGGGTATTGCTTTGTCATATCAGTTGACGCTGCAAAAACATGAAAACATGACGGCTGAATTTAGCAAGCTTTCAGAGGAAAAAAAGCACGCTTATGCGTTGGACGTTTTCACTCAGGATAAATCAGTCAGAATATTTTTCAAAGAAAACGGCAGGGAGCTTACTGAAATTATTGTGCCTGCACTGAAAATGATTGGCATGGATGACACCGCCGAAAAGGCAGAGAAAATCCGTCTGATGTATGATGAAAAAGATGACACAACCTCAATCAGTAACGAATTTATCGAACAAACAGAAAATTACATCAAAAACAGCGAGATTTTAACTAAGATTAAATTGAATGCGGCAAAATATATCAAGGAAAATCCACAAAGTTTTATTTGAGAATCCGAACATTCACGGTATTTTCCATTGACATTGACGAAATTTATAGATATAATTGTAAATTGTAGACTATTAAGTTGAATTAATGTTACTGCATTTTTTTGCGGTTAATATAAAGGAAAGGAAGATTGCGGAACCGACAGATTCGCTGTTGTTCCAAAATCAAATGGCGATTTTTATGAAGAAAATTGTTGCAGTTTTTCTTGCATTCATGATTTTGGCGCTGTTTGCCGCCTGTGGTGATAAAAACAATGACACGAACAATCCGAGTATGCTGCTCACTGATGTGCCCTTGCTTTCATCAACACCGTCTCAGCCGAACATCAACGTTTCAGCAGGTGCAACGCAAAGTTCCGGCGGCAATTCATCTCCAACAATGATTCTGACAACTCAGCGTGGTCAGGTTATGCCCACAGTGGTCACAACAAATTTTGTTCCCGACCCTGCTGTTGCCGCCCAGCAAAGCTCAACTGCTCCGAATTTTAATTTAACAGTGCCATCTGCAATGACGGCTCCCGTTGTTTACACTTCAAACACACCGACTCAAAAGCCTTCAACAACAAAAGCAACAACCAAAGCAACCGAGGCTGAGGATGACCCTGCGGAGGATGAGCCAACAGAAAAACCTGTTGCTATTCCGCAAGTTGTTGATGTTTTTGCAGATGGTTCGGAGGGTAGTAGTTATGTACTTACTTTTTCTCCTGATGATTGGGGAAGCGGAATAAAATCAAACGCAGAAAAAATAGCTGTTACTGTTGAAGGCAGTGACTTACCGAGAGTTGCATGGGCACGTGTAAGTTCTTCAAAAAATATAGATGGAGATTATAGCATTATTATTGATGCAAAAGATTTTAAAGACGGAGATGTTATCAAATTTACAATTCCTGAAAGATTTATTGAATCTAAAGATGGAACAGCATATAGCTCAGCATTCACGATGAATGGTACAATTACTACGGAATAACAAAAGTCAACAAAAATATACAATTTAAAACAACATTGGACATTTGCACAGTTTAATGTTGTTTTAATTTTTATTAATTGTTTATTCCAAATAAAAATTGGAAAAATGAAAATAAATTCACAGAAATACTTGACAAATTATGAAAGAAGTGTTAACATATATGAGAAATCACGAAAGAGTGGTTGTGATATTAAAGCTATAACTTAGGAGGATTATCGAGATGAGTGATAAGGAACTTTTCGACACATTACTTTCAAACATCGTTAAAATTGTAGGTCTTGTTATGAAGCTTGTGGCTATGTCAGAAGCTAAGGAAGAAGCTGAAAAGAAAGAGAAATTTGATAAATTCATCAGTGCTCTTGACACAATCAGCTCACATCTGTAATTTTAAATTCAGCGGTTCACTTAATGTGAACCGTTTTTTTCTTTTTATGCCGCAATCTTGATTTGCGGTTTTGTTTTTTGTTCATAATATATTCATCCTACAAAGTGCGGAGAAGATAATTATGAACAACGAAATCAGATTTTTTGCAAAAACCGTGCAGAAAGGGAAAACTTTTTATTCTGCGCTGACTTTGAGCATTGCCTTGTTGATCATCGCTTTGCTGAACCTTGCTCCGCTGATGATTGAGCGGTTTTTTTCAGTGAGCAGCTTCACAGATGTGCTGATTAAAGCTTTTGCGGCATTCGTGTTGGCGGCGGTTTGTTTTTTTGCGTTTGCAGCTTTGGCACTTGGCAGCAAGCGGTACTTTTTGCGGTGCTGCAAAGGAGAAAACAAGCGCATTGCAAATTTGTTTCACTTTTTTGTACCGTCGGAGTTTCTAAAAACTTTCAGGTTTGCCGTCTGCTTTTATTCGATTCGGATTGCTTGCCTTGCCGTGAGTATGCTTCCCGCTGCCGTGATGCTGTTTTTGTGGGTACGCATGGTGAGCGGCAATGCATCATTGCAGGTGTCAGTGATTTTTCTAACCTGTGCTGCTGTGATGTTGTTAATCGGTTTGTATTTTTATTTGCGTGCAAAAAGGTTGTTTTTTCTGTGTAGTTATCTGTTTGCCGCCGGAGAAGAAACCCGGTTTTTGCAATGCATGAAGATGAGTATGCAAAAAATGGAGCATGAAACAAGGCGGCTGTTTATGCTGCGGACAAGCTTCATCGGCTGGCTGTGCTTGTGCGTTTTTCTGCTGCCGATTTTTTACGTTTGGAGCTATTATGAGCAAACAATGGCAGCATTTGCAGGCAAAATGATGGAGCAGACGTGAGCATATTTCGGTTAAATTAATTTAATGTTCTTGCTTTTTTACTTATTTTAAGATATTATGTTAAGTGAAAAATATAAATCGGAAATAAAAGGGTGGAAGTATGAATATTCTAATTTGTGACGATGAAAAGGAAGCAGCCGAAACTGTCAGAAGCATGATTTTGAAAAAGTATGGCTCGGAGCACTTTGTAACCACTTTTTGCTCTGCCGATGAGGTCAATGATTATGTCAGTGAAGATGGTGTATCAGTGGACGTTGCAATCATGGACATTGAGCTTAGCGGCAGCAACGGCATGAAGCTTTCGCTTCTATTGAAAAATATCTATCCGGAGCTTGAAATCATACATTTCACCGGCTATGCAGATAAATATGATGAGGATATTTTT
>JAMPAE010000121.1 GCA_023667385.1 Ruminococcus sp. | reverse complement strand
TAAGTAGCCTTCTTTGTGGTTTTCCATGCACCCCATTTGTGACCCGTTGCTTTAACTGTTTCCTGCTTAACAAGAATCTTTCCGCATACCGAGCATTTTGAGCCTGCTGTTTTGCCTGCTTTTGTGCAGGTTGCGGCAACCGCTTTAAGCTCTGTCGGTTTGTGTCCCTGCGCCTCAAGTTCAACAATTATGGTGTCGCTGCATCTTTCACAGATTTTCTTTTCCTCACCGTTTTCAGTGCAGGTTGCTTCTTCCACTTCTGTTATATATCTGTGTCCGAGCGGGGCAGTTATCTCCTGAGCAGCGATAACAGTATCGCAAACGCCGCAATGTGAACCCTCTGTCAAACCATTCTGCGTGCAGGTTGCAGCAATTGCTGTGTCAACAACAACCGTGTGTGCTGCCATTGCAACTTCTCTCTGCTCTGTTTTTTTGCATCTTTGGCAGATTCTTTCTTCAATGCCTGTTTCAGTGCAAGTTGACTCTTTGATTACAGTCCATGTTTCGGGCATAATGTGTCCAACAGCAGGAATCACTTCATCAGCCTGTTCGCCGCAGGTTTTGCAGATTCTGTGCTTGAGTCCGTTTTCCTCACAAGTTGAAGCTTTATCATATACCCACGAATCATAATCATGACCTGTTGCAGCTTTTTCGTCCTGAGCAACAAGCACGGTGCCGCATACCGAGCAATGCTGTCCTTCTGTTTTTCCGGCAGCAGTGCAGGTCGGGTCAAATGCTTCGTCAACAACAACTGTGTGTTCAAGCATTGAGTCTTCATTTGTCATGGTATCTTTCGCCTCGCCGCAAGTGTCACAAATTGCTGTTTTTGTGCCGTCTGCAAGGCAAGTTTCGTTTTTATCTGAAACATAGTTTGTGAATTTGTGAGCAAGCATTGGGATTTCCTGCGTTTCAAAATAGTCACAGCGTGAACAGTGCTTTTCCTGCAAACCTGCTTCGGTGCAGGAGGTTTCTCTTGTGGTTGTCCATTCATCGGGCAAATCGTGTCCAAGCGCTGAGCCCTCGTTCTTCACCGTATCCTTAGCTTCGCCGCAAGTATCGCAAACAGCAGTTTTAGTGCCGTCTGCAAGGCAGGTTGCGTCATTATTTGAAACATAGTTTGTGAAGCTGTGAGGAAGCATTGGGATTTCCTGCGTTTCAAAATAGTCACAGCGTGTGCAGTGTTTTTCTTCAACACCATTTTCGGTGTAGGTGGATTCTTTTGTTGTTGTCCATGTTTCCGGAAGATCATGTCCGAGCACTGAGCCTGTGTCGGTTACGGTATCTTTTGCTTCGCCGCAA
The DNA here is from genome assembly GCA_023667385.1 of Ruminococcus sp. Taxonomy (GTDB): domain Bacteria; phylum Bacillota; class Clostridia; order Oscillospirales; family Acutalibacteraceae; genus UBA6857. The sequence continues at coordinate 4,040 of JAMPAE010000121.1, read as the reverse complement.
GTGTTGCAAATTGCGGTTTTTGTGCCGTCCTTTATGCAGGTTGCGTCATTGTTTGAAACATAGTTTGTGAAGCTGTGAGGAAGCATATCAATTTCCTGCGATTCAAAATAATCACAATCACAGCGTGTGCAGTGTTTTTCTTCGATTCCTTTTTCAGTGCAGGTGGGCTTTTTGGTTGTTGTCCATTCAACAGGCATCATGTGACCAAGTGCTGTTCCCGGCGCCATTCTTTGGTCACTTTCAACCTTGCAGATGTTGCAAATGGCAGTTTCGGTTGCGTTTCCGGTGCAAGTGGCATTGTTATTAGAAACATAGTTTGTGAACTCATGAGGTATTATTTCAGTTACACGTGTTTCAGTATAATCGCATCTTTCGCACTTTCTGGTTTCACTGCCTTCTTCGGTGCAGGTTGCAGCTTTCACTGTTTCCCATGCTTCGGGCATTGAATGTCCGAGTGCCGAGCCTTTTTCAACAATGGTATCAGATGCCGATACAAAGCCACAGTTATCACAGACTGCTGTCATTGTACCATCAGCAGTGCAGTTTGCATTACCGTTAGATTTATATTTAAAACTATGTGGAATCATCTCAATTTCCTGTGACACAAAATAATCACAGCGTGCGCAGTGCTTTTCCTCTCTGCCTGTTTCAGTGCAGGTCGGCTCTTTTAATTTTGTCCACGTTTCAGGCATTGAATGTCCGAGCGCTTCAATTACTTCCTGATTGGCAATCACTTCACCGCAAGACGAACAGTGAGAACCTGCCGTGAGACCTGTTTCAGTGCAGGTTGCAGGAATTTCTGCATCTTCAACAATTGTATGCGGTATTTTTGCAACAGTTCTTGTTTCTGTGTATGCGCATTTTTCCCTTTCGCAAGCTCTGGTTTCGCTGCCGGCTTCGGTGCAGGTTGCTGCTTTCACTGTTTCCCATTTTTCAGGCATTGCGTGACCGAGTGCAGAACCGCCATCAACAACAGTGTCCTGTGCTCCTGCGCAAATGTCGCAGACTGCCGTCTTTGTTCCGTCAGCGGTGCACGTTGCGTTGCCGTTCGGCACATAGTTTGTATATTTATGGCCGAGCGCTTCAATTACTTTCTGCTCAGTGATTACAGCATTACAAACCGAACAGTGTGAGCCCTCTGTCAAGCCTGATTTTGTGCAGGTTGCCGGAACCTTTGCATCAATAACAGGCTGATGTCCTGTTGCCACAATCTCTCTTTCTTCAACCTTGCCGCAATTTCCGCAGGTTCTTTCTTCAACGCCTGCTTCGGTACAGGTTGCCGCTTTGGTTACCACCCATGCTTCGGGCATATCATGACCAAGCGCATCAGATGTTTCAATAATCTCTGTTCGTCCGCAACGTGTGCACTGATTCATCACAAAGCCGCCGGTTACGCACGTTGCAGGGGTTTCTGTAGTAACAAAATCATGCTCACTGTTCGCCGGAATAACCTCCTGTGCAACAATAGGCGTGCTGCAAACAGAGCAATGGCTGCCCTCCGTTTTACCATCTGTGATGCAAGTTGCAGGAATACCCTTATCAACAACCACAGTATGTTCAGCAAGCGGTTTTTCTTCCGGCATTATAATCAGTGTTTCGCAATCGTTGCAATAAACGCCTGATGTGTGTCCGTGTTCCGAGCAGGTTGAATCTGTCTCCTCAGTGAATGGGCTTGTGTTCAAATGTGAGCACTCCGCCTCAGTTTCATCAACGGCAAAGCCGACAAATGAGGCACAGATCACAATCATCAATGAAATCATGAAAGCTGAAAAAACTTTATTCAATTTATTACTCATCGTGTCATCTCCTATCGGGAAAATCTCCCAACCAAATTTATACATAATAATATTATATTTTTTTAAAATCAAAGTCAATAAAAATGCATGAAAAAATTCGGAATACACTAAGCTGTGGATTCCGAATTTATGTTTGTTCTTTTATTCTTCGCCCAAACCGCCGAGTGCACTCAGCCATGCCAGATTGAAAAATCCGTAATTATCAGGAATTTCAAACGTTGAATCGGGCACGTCAGATGTTATCTTCGAGAAAAACGTTGAAGTTATTTGTCCGTTTTTTTCAACGCTGTCAAGTCTGACAAGTGTGTCTCCGCTGAAGTAATACCTCATGGTTGTTCCGTCATCGGTGACATAGCTTTCACAGGTGAGCTTCTGTCCGTTTAATGTTACGGTTGAAACACTGATTTCCTTATCTTTGGTTTCATCGGCAAAGTTCGCCATCATGTTAAGCTCGCTCATGTTCATGTCATCGCCCATAAGCTCTTTCGGGAGCTTGCAGTATTTTCTGAACTTGTCAAGCACAATGTACATTGTGTCTTTTTCTGCAAGGTAGAGCATTTTGCACTGCATACCCTCAATTTGAGCGTCGATGATGAGGTTGCCGTTTTTCACAGCGGCAGTAATTGGCTGGTCACCAAGCTCTTTGTCATCGGTTGTGAACTCCATCAAATAAGTACCGCCGGAGAAAATCTGCTGATATTTCTGAATCCTGTATTTATATGTGGGCTCAGTCTGGCTTTGATTTTTTGTCGGAGTCTGATTATTCTGACTGCCGTTTGTCGGAGTCTGCGCCTGAGATGTTGACTGCTGCGGAGCTTCAGGTGCCGCTGCTCCGCTTGCAATGACATCAACGTTTCCGGTAAAATCATTCGGATTTACGCTTTCGTTGATTTGCGGGCCGGTATAGTTAGACGGCAAATCTGACGGTGAATAGCTTCCATCAAGCGAAGCAACCGTTTCGCCGATGTTGCCTTTATCATCAATTTTTGCAGCATAAACATTGCCGTTGGCATCCGTAACAGCCGCATAGGTTTCCTTGCTGCCCTTTTCGGTAACAGCAAGATAAGTGTTTCCTGCGGCATCGGTAACCTTTGGAACAGATGATACTGTTGGTCTGTCCGGGTCATGTGTGATGTAAACAGCCAATGCGGCAATTCCTGCAAAAATCACGGCAAAGAAGCACAAAAATACCCGTCGGATAATTTTTCTCATTATATAATCCTCCAATTAAGAAAGAATTTTCATTTTATTATACAATTATATATTCAAACTTTTTCAAAATCAATGTTTCAATGTAAACTTAATGTTAAAACACTAAAATCTCACGGGCAATTATAAATAAAATCACTTATTCTTTCGTAATTTTTTCAACAATCGGCATGAAAGCCTCTTTGTCGGCAAATTCAATTTCGCCTCTGTCGGCAAAGGCAGGCGTTGCAGGGTTAATCGGAAGTGAAGCAAGAAGCTCCAAGCCCTGAGCTGCGGCAACCTTTTCGGTTTTGCTTTCACCAAAGATGAAATGCTTGCTTGAACATTCGGGGCACTTGAAATAGCTCATGTTTTCAACAATACCGACAATCGGAATGTTCATCATTTTTGCCATGTTGACCGCCTTGTTAACAATCATACCAACAAGATCCTGAGGAGTTGTGACAACGATGATTCCGTCAACCTTGAGGCTTTGGAAAACAGTAAGCGGCACATCGCCTGTTCCCGGAGGCATATCAACAAACATATAATCAACATCGCCCCATGCAACTTCGGTGAAAAACTGCTGGATTACACCGCTGATGACCGGACCTCTCCAAACAACAGGAGCATCGTCACTTTCAAGAAGAAGATTGACCGACATAACCTTGATGCCCGTTTTTGTAACAGCGGGGTTGAGCATATTATTTTCTGCTGTGGCTTTTTCTGTGATTCCGAACATTTTCGGAACTGACGGACCTGTCACGTCAGCATCAAGAACAGCAACCTTTTTGCCGCTGCTTTGAACAGCGGAAGCCAGCATACAGGTGACTGATGATTTACCGACACCGCCCTTGCCGCTGATTACCGCATAGATTTTTTTAATATTACTTGCACTGTTCTGCTTGAGAAGCATATCTCTGTCTGCACAATCGCTTGATGAGCATGAAGAACAGTTACCTGAGCAATTACTACTCATAGTTAGCACTACCTTTCGTCATCTGTAAATATACAATAAATACAATAATATAAAATTACCTTAAAGTCAAATGTTTA
>JAMPAE010000120.1 GCA_023667385.1 Ruminococcus sp. | reverse complement strand
TTCAATCAGGAAGCGTGGGATTTTAACTATGGTGAGCCGTTTACGAAAGAAACCGAGGACAGAATAATAAATGCGTTGAAAGCGGATTATATCAAAGGCTTTTCACTGCTTGGCGGCGAACCGTTTGAGCCGGCAAATCAGCAGGTGCTTTGCGGCGTACTTGAGCGAATCAAGGCGGAATATCCGAACAAGGATGTTTGGTGCTATACCGGCTATACTTTTGACACAGATTTGCTTTCGGGCAGATTGTGCGATTATTCAATCACAAAAAGGATGCTTGATTGCATTGACATTTTGGTTGACGGAAAATTTGTTGAAGCAAAAAAAGACCTTACGCTGCGATTCAAAGGCTCAAGCAATCAGCGGATAATTGACGTTCAAAGGTCAATGAAAGAAGATAAAATAATCAGATGGAGCGAGGACAGAATTGATGAATAAGTTTGATGTTAAAATTAAAAAGCTCAGTGAAAACGCAACCGTACCAACTTATGGCTCAGAGTTTGCCGCAGGCGCAGATTTATATGCCTGCCTTGACGAAGCGCTGACAATCGAAGCGGGTGAAACTAAATTTGTGCACACAGGAATTGCAATGGAGCTTCCGCTCGGATATGCAGGTCTTGTGCACGCAAGGAGTGGACTTGCAAGCAAAAGAGGCCTTGCCCCTGCTAATAAGGTTGGTGTAATTGACTGTGATTATCGTGGCGAAATCATGGTTGCGCTTCATAATCACGGCAAAGAAGCGCAGACAATTGAGAACGGCGAAAGAATTGCTCAGCTTTTGATTATGCCGTATGTAACAGCGGCATTTGATGTTGTTGATGAGCTTAGCGAAACCGTCAGAGGTGAGGGTGGCTTCGGTTCAACAGGCAGAAAATAATTAAAAAGCGAATTTTTAGATACTTTAACTGTAAAGCGTAATAACTTTACATAACTTAAAATGCTACTGAAAGTAGTATCTTTTCGGTGCTTTTTTATGAAAACTATGTTGAAAGTATTGAAAAACTATATGAAATCGACAGTTTTCCTCATAAAATATTAAAAATAGGCATAAAGTTTTCCACTTAACATGTAAAGTAATAAGCTTTACGAGCTTCACGGTGGCTATAAGCAAGTTGAAATTATTACGATATATTATACTCTAATCATCCAAATAAACGGGAGAACAGTTATGAATAAATATTTATCTTCGCTTGACGGCGAAAAGATGACAACTATATGTGAGCCTAAGAAAAACATTGTTCTTGGAGTTGTGCTTTGCTTTGTTGCTCCTGTGTGTACACTGGCAGGGGCAGGCATTGCTGGCGAAATCGGTGCAATCATTGGCTTACTTTTCACAGTGTCGTTTGTTCTTGCGGGCATATATCAGTTCATTGGCGTATGTGAAACCGAATGCCCTTATTGCGGTGAAAAGGTTTACATAAAGAAAAGTGCCAAACAGCTTAAATGCAAAAAATGTAAGCTGACAAGCTTTGTGAACAGTGGTGAATAAACTGCGATAAAAATAATTGTGCGGGTAGGGATTTACTGTGACGTAAGCCCTGCCCGCAATATGTTATAATTAAGTTTTAACCATTCATTAAAGTAAATGTGCGCCTTTTTCGTTGCAGTAGTCAACGGTTTCCTTGTCCCAATAGGATGACTGAACCTCGCCGATGTGTGCCTTTCTGAGGAAGAACATACACATTCTTGATTGACCGATTCCGCCGCCGATAGTGTATGGAAGCTCGCCGTTAAGCAGTGCTTTGTGGAACGGAAGTTCTTTCCTTTCTTCGCAGCCGCTGATTGCAAGCTGGCGGTTGAGGGCGTCCTCGTCAACACGAATGCCCATTGATGAAAGCTCAAGTGCAATGTCAAGAATCGGATAATATACGATAATATCGCCGTTGAGCTTCCAGTCATCGTAGTCAGGAGCTCTGCCGTCATGGGGTTTACCGTCTTTGAGTGCACCGCCGATTTCCATCAGGAAAATCGCACCGTGTTCCTTTGCAGCGATGTATTCACGTTCCTTGCGTGTTTTGTCAGGGTACATCTCCTCAAGTTCTGAGGTTGTGATGAAATGTATCTTCTCAGGCAGGAGGCTGCCGATGAAATTATATTCCTTGGTGATGTAATATTCAGTGTGGCGAAGTGCAGAATAGATAAGCTTAACCGTTTTTTTAAGGGTTTCAACCGTTCTTGCTTCTTTGCCGATGATTTTTTCCCAATCCCACTGGTCAACAAAAATTGAGTGAATGTTGTCGGTTTCCTCGTCACGCCTGATTGCGTTCATGTCGGTGTAAAGACCTTCGTTTTTCTCAAAGCCGTACATTTTCAGTGCGTATCTTTTCCACTTGGCGAGTGAATGAACAATTTCAAATTTTTCGCCGCTGAAAACGTCGAAGCCAACCGGGCGTTCAGTGCCGTTGAGGTTATCGTTAATGCCGTTGTTTGCGTCAACGAAAAGCGGAGCTGAAACACGGGTGAGATTAAGCTCAATTGCAAGGTCTCTTTCAAAAAAATCTTTAACCTTTTTGATTGCAAGCTCGGTTTCTCTGAGGGTCAGATGAGAGTAATACCCCTCCGGAATATAAGTTGCTGACATAATATTACCTTCTTTTATTTAAGAAAATTAATGTGTGTTTATTATACCAAATTATGTATGATGTGTCAATTATCAGGCAAGGGTTTTATACGTGCTGACTTCATCGTTAATAAATAATTCACACTGACACGGAAAAATCGACAAAATTCTCCAAACTAATTGAATTAATTTGTGTTTTATGTTAAAATGTTAGTGCTTTAATGTGATAGAGTTGCATATTGCTTAATCTTACTCTGCAAATGTGCTGATTTACAGCGCATAAATTTTTGTGAAAGAGGGTATCATCTTGAAGAAGATTATAAGCGTTTTTCTTGCAGTGTTGATGGTTCTTTGCTCGGTTTCTGCTTTTGCAATGGCAGCCGATGAGGAAGAAGTCACGCCGCTCATCATTGTTCCCGGTTACAGTGCTTCTGAGCTGTATCTTGATTACGGAACAGAAAAAGAAGAACACATCTGGGGCGTTCAAGCAGCTCCGATTGTTAAGCAGGTTGTCAAAAACCTTGCAAAGCTCGGCAAAGGAATTTCGGACCTTGTTCAGGGCGATAAGGATATGCTTATCAAAACGGTTGGTGACGCAGTCAGAGATCTTTACGGCGTGCTTGCGATGAATGACGACGGAACAAGCAAATATAATGTTACCGCCGCATTGACCGACCCTGCAATCACAACAACAAAATATGTTGTTGATACATATGGTGAAGATTCAGGTATGCTTCATCTTCCGGAAATCAATCTTTATTTTGCAAGCCTTATCGGTGCGGAAAATGTTTTCAATTGCCACGTTGATTTCAGACGTGGTGCAATTCAGTGCGCACAGGATTTGGACGCTTACATTCAGTCCGTCAAGGAATACACAGGTGCAAGCAAGGTAAGACTTTACGGGCTTAGTCATGGTGGTATGACAGTCGGCGTTTTCCTCAGCCTTGTTGCAAATCACCCCGAGCTTGTTGAAACTGTTGCAGATGAAATCGACAGCGCAGTAATGTTTCATCCGGCACTTTCAGGTGCAGCTTTCCTCAATGATTTTATGGATGGCAAAATCAAAATTGATGAGGGTGTAATCACTGAGTATGCTCAGGTTGGTGCATTTTCTGAAACTGAGCTGGAGTTCATCATGAAAATGATTGACATCGGCTTGCTTGATGAGCTTGCAAACGCACTCATTGATGAAATTTTTGATGATATTGTTGGCAATTGGGGCAGCATTTGGGATTTCACGCTTCCTGATTGCTATGAGCGCTATAAAAATGCAAAGCTTGACCCTGTTGCAAATGCAAAGCTCATCGAAGCCAGCGACATGATGCATTATGAAATTATGCCGAACTATGCGAATGCATTCAAAAAGATGCAGAATGAAGGTGTCAAAGTTTCAATCATCTCAGGCTATGGCAGGGCAGTTGTAACAGGTAACCAAATTGATTCAGACGGCATCCTTTCATGCACATCAACAAGCGGCGCAAAATGTGCACCAATCGGCGAACGCTTTGCTGATGGTTATAAGCAGACAGGCGGCATCTGCTCAAACAAAAATCACAACCACGTTTCTCCGTCAATGGAAATTGATGCATCATATTCATATCTTCCTGAAAACACATGGTTTGTCAAAGGTCAGCTTCACGGTCAGGTATGGTGGGATGATTACACCAAAGTTCTTTGCGGAAAGCTTCTTTTTGAAGATGACATCAAGGACGTTTATTCCGACCCGGCATACCCGCAGTTTGAGTATTCGCAGAATCCGAAAGACGAAATTCACATTGCGTTTGACAATGCTGCAACCACCGGTCAGCTTTCACAGCAGTCAAAGGGTGTCTACATCAAGAATCTTTCAAAGAAGTATTCGGTTAAGCTCTCATCAATCTATACTCAGGGTATTAACCTCAGGTTCAGCACAGCAAAGCTCAAGGCGATTGCTCCCGGAGAAACAGTTTACATTGAGTTTGACGGCGAAGTTCCAAGCTACAACATGGTCAGAGATACCCTCGTTGTGTCATACATTCAGGTTGGCTCACTTTCGGCGGCAGGCTTGAGAAAATTCCCAATCACAATTGTCGGCGGCAGTGACGTTGAATATGACGAGAACAGCCCATACAGCAGCGTTGACATGGTTGACCCGTTTGACAATGTCATCAAAGGCTCAAAATATGAGGACATCCTGACGTTCACAGGCATCAAGGCATATCTTTCAAGCATTTACAACACGCTCATGAAGTGCCTTGCAACCGTGATGGAAGCAATTGAAGGCTTTTTCAAAAGATAAATAATGCAAAATAAAAGGAACCGTCATCAGTTGACGGTTCTTTTTTTATATTGCGAGCAAGAATGTGCCTTCGGCTGGTGTCAGTCCGCAGAGGAAAGATTGAAGATATTTTACAAGAATTGCACAGATTTTTTTTGTATAATTATAAACAGGTGAAAAGCATGAATGATGAAAGACGAATAGCAAAATATGATGAACAACTTAAAGTAGAAGCTTATTGTTTTAAAAATATAGATCAGACTTTTCCAAATCATTTTCATAATTATTATGTCATTGGCATGATAATAAATGGAGTTCGCATTTTAAAATGCAGAAATCTTGAATTCACAATAGCACCGGGAGATATTATTTTGTTTAATCCTGATGATAATCATGGATGTGTTCAGGGTGGAGAGGAGTTGTTGTATTATATTGGATTAAATATACCTAAAAATACCATGTCTGCACTGGTTAATGAAATGTTCGGAAAACAGTATTTACCGTATTTTTCGCAGAATGTTTTAAAAGATAATGAGATAAAAGCTTATTTTGAATTGCTTCATCAAATGATTATGA